>NZ_JAOSHO010000213.1 GCF_025917275.1 Pseudomonas agronomica
CGAGCAAGCTCGCTCCCACAGGGGATCACATTTCAAACGGGAGTCGACTGCTCCAACGCCACGCCCGCACCCATCAGGCCGGAGTACGGCGCTGTCACCAACCAGACTGGAATGCCCTTGAAATAATCGCTCATGCAACCCTTGTCGGCGAAGGACTTGGCGAAGCCACTCTCAACGAAGAAATCGGCAAACCGCGGGACCACGCCGCCAACGATATAGACACCGCCGCGCCCGCCCACCGTGAGTACGTTATTGCCCGCCACGCGCCCCAGCCATCGGCAGAACTGCTCAAGGACTTCCAGCGCAACAGGGTCCCCGGCCAGGCCTGCGGCGGTAATGGATTCAGGGGTATCGAGCACCGGCTCATGACCGTCCACCGCGCAGATCGCCCGGTAGACGCGGGGCAGGCCGCTGCCGCTCAGGGCGGTTTCGGCGCTGACGTGGCCGATCTCGTTGTAGATGTGCTGCCAGAGCTGGGTCTCGCGCGGGCTGCTCATCGGCAGGTCGACATGGCCGCCCTCCCCCGGCAGCGCCGCGAAGCGACCCTCGCCCAAATCCAGCAGCGTCCCGACACCCAGCCCGGTGCCCGGGCCGATCACCACTGCAGGACGCATCGGCTCCGGCGTGCCCTGGCAGACGACCCGGTATTCATCGGGACGCAAGCAGGTCATGCCCAGGGCCATGGCGGAGAAATCGTTGACCAGCAACAGCTTCTCCACCTGCAACCTCTGGCAGAACGCCAGATTGCTCAGGCGCCAGTGATTGTTGGTAAAACGAAACTCATCGCCGCTCACGGGACCGGCCACCGACAGGCACACCGAACCGATGGCGCCTGGTTTCATACCCATGCCAGTCAGGTAAACCTCGATGGCATCTTCCGGGCAGGCGTAATCCGCCGTCGCCAACACCTGGATGTTCTCCAGGTTGTGGTTCTTCCACAGGGCGAAACGCGCATTGGTCCCGCCGATGTCACCGACCAAAGCCAGTTTCAATTAATCGCCTCCAGGGCAGAAGTGAAGGCGCTGGCGCCCTGCTCTGCCGAGCTGAAAGCCATGCGCATGAAACCGAACAGCTCGCGACCGGTGCCGATGTTGTTGCCCAACAGGCCCTTGGCCGGCTCGCGCGCGGCGAATTCCTCGGCGTCCACCTTCAGTTCCAAGGTGCCTTTGACGCCGTCGACGCGGATGATATCGCCCTCCTGCACCCGAGCCAACGCGCCGCCGACATAAGCTTCGGGGCTGACGTGAATGGCCGCCGGGATTTTCCCCGATGCGCCGGACATGCGCCCGTCAGTGACCAGCGCCACCTTGAAGCCGCGATCCTGCAGCACGCCGAGGAACGGCGTCATCTTGTGCAGCTCGGGCATGCCATTGGAGCGCGGGCCCTGGAAGCGCATCACCGCGACAAAATCCTTTTCCAGCAGGCCGGCCTTGAACGCATCGGCCAGATCCTGCTGATCCTGGAAGACCACGGCCGGCGCCTCGACGACCTGGTTTTCCAAGGCCACGGCCGAGACTTTCATCACACCACGACCGAGGTTGCCCTCCATCACCCGCAATCCGCCTTCTGGCGAGAAGGCACGGGCCACTGGGCGCAGGATGTTCTCGTCGAGGCTTTCGATCGGGCCGTCGCGCCACACCAACTCGCCATCTTCCAGGAACGGCTCTTGGGTATAGCGGCTCAAGCCGTGACCAAGCACGGTGTTGACGTTCTCGTGGAGCAGGCCGGCTTCCAGCAATTCGCGGATCAGGAACGACATGCCGCCCGCCGCCTGGAAGTGGTTGATGTCAGCCTTGCCGTTCGGGTAGACGTGGCTCAGGGTCGGCACCACCTCGGAGAGGTCGGCCATGTCCTGCCAGGTCAGCTGGATGCCCGCCGCCATGGCGATGGCCGGCATGTGCAGGGTGTGGTTGGTGGAGCCGCCGGTGGCGTGCAGCGCGACGATGGAGTTGACCAGCGAACGCTCGTCGACGATTTCGCCGATGGGCATGAAGTTGCCGCTCTGCTTGGTCAGGCGCGTCACCTGGAACGCCGCCTCACGGGTCAGGGCGTCGCGCAGCGGCGTGTTCGGGTTGACGAACGAAGCGCCCGGCAAGTGCAGGCCCATCACTTCCATCAGCAACTGGTTGGTGTTGGCGGTGCCGTAGAAGGTGCAGGTGCCGGGGCTGTGGTAGGACTTCATCTCCGATTCCAGCAGCTCTTCGCGCGTCGCCTTGCCTTCGGCGTAGCGCTGGCGCACGTCGGCTTTCTCCTTGTTGGAAATGCCCGAGACCATCGGCCCGCCGGGCACGAAGATCGTCGGCAGATGACCGAAGCGCAGCGCGCCCATCATCAGGCCCGGGACGATCTTGTCGCAGATGCCGAGCATCAGTGCGCCGTCGAACATGTTGTGCGACAACGCCACCGCCGTGGACAGCGCGATCACCTCCCGGCTCGGCAGGCTCAGTTCCATCCCCGCCTCGCCCTGGGTCACGCCGTCGCACATGGCGGGCGTACCGCCAGCGAACTGGCCGACAGAGCCGATCTCGCGCAGGGCTTTCTTGATTTGTTCGGGGAAGGTTTCGTACGGCTGATGGGCCGAGAGCATGTCGTTATAGGACGACACGATGGCGATGTTGGCGGCGTTCATCATCCGCAGGTGATGCTTGTCTTCCGTGCCACAACCGGCCACGCCATGGGCGAAGTTGGCGCACTGCAGCTTGCCGCGCATCGGGCCGTCGCTGGCTGCACCGCGGATCAGTGCAAGGTAAGCCTCACGAGTAGCGCGACTGCGGGCGATAAGCCGTTCGGTGACCTCAAGTACGCGGGGATGCATAGGTAGAACTCCAGGCTAACGGGTGTGGCGACCTGATTGTCTATGCTGGTTCAAAAGCCCTTTGTACACCGCAGGAAAGACAGGGCGACAAACGGTTTTTGACCAATCGGACCAGTTGATTCAGGTCACTCGTTGTAGATAAAACAAAATATTGCCACTAAAAAGGCTTGTTTTCTATTTTTATGCGAATAATCTTGTAATTCCAACAACAAATCGACGGCGGCGCAGTTAATGACTCTTCGAATCGCAATCAATGGTTTTGGCCGCATCGGCCGCAACGTCCTCCGTGCACTGTATACCCAAGGCTATCGTCGCGACTTGCAGATCGTCGCCATCAACGACCTGGGCGACAGTGCAATCAATGCCCATCTGCTCAAGTTCGACACCGTGCATGGCACCTTCGATGCCGACGTCCAGCACGATCACGAAAGCCTGACGGTCAATGGCGACCGCATCTCGGTCAGCGCCATCCGCAACCCGGCCGAACTGCCCTGGGCCGCCGAGAAGATCGACGTGGTGTTCGAATGCACCGGCCTGTTCACCGACCGCGCCAAGGCTGCCGCGCACATCAGCGCCGGCGCTCGCAAGGTGATCATCTCGGCACCGGCCAAGGGTGCCGACGCCACCGTCGTGTATGGCGTCAACCATGACATCCTGCGCCAGTCCCACCAGATCATTTCCAACGCGTCGTGCACCACCAACTGCCTGGCCCCGGTGGCCCAGGTGTTGCACCGCGAGCTGGGTATCGAAAGCGGCCTGATGACCACCATCCATGCCTACACCAACGACCAGAACCTGACCGACGTCTACCACAGCGACCCCTACCGCGCCCGCTCGGCCACCCAGAACATGATCCCGAGCAAGACTGGCGCCGCCGAAGCGGTGGGCCTGGTGCTGCCGGAACTGGCCGGCAAGCTGACCGGCATGGCCGTGCGCGTACCGGTGATCAACGTGTCCCTGGTCGACCTCACCGTGCAGCTCAAGCGCGAAGCGTCGGCCGATGAAGTCAACGCGCTGCTCAAGCAGGCCAGCCAGCACTCGAAGATCCTCGGCTACAACACCCTGCCTCTGGTCTCCAGCGATTTCAACCACAACCCGCTGTCGTCGATTTTCGACGCCAACCACACCAAGGCCAGCGGCAAGCTGCTCAAGGTATTGGCCTGGTATGACAACGAATGGGGTTTCTCCAACCGTATGTTGGATAACTGCCTGGCGTTGTGTAACGCCGAATAATATTCGGCACCGTAGGAGCTGCCGCAGGCTGCGATCTTTTGATCTTGATCTTTCTGCTTGAGACTCAAGTGTCTTTGGAAAAGATCGCAGCCTCGTTGCACTCGGCAGCTCCTACGCAGCTCCAACGCAGCTCCTTGCAGCTCTAGAGAATCAAGGCTTGACCGACCATGAAGATGATAAGCATTATCATCTACTCAAACCGGATCGGGCCCTACCGTGAGCCAATCACGCTTTCACCACGTCTTTCTCGCCCAGCGCATCCCGCTGTTGCGCACCCTCGAGCGAATGGTCAACAACCCGAGCACCGCCGAAGACTTGCTGCAGGAAACCTACCTGCGGGTCACCCGCGCCCTGAGCGAGCGCACCGTCGATCATCTCGAACCCTTTGTCTTCCAGACCGCCCGCAACCTGGCGCTGGACCATTTGCGCGCGCGGCGAATCCAGTCGCGGACCTTGGTCGATGACGTGCCGTTCGATGTCGTGAACAATGTGATCGATCCCCAAAGCAGTGCTGAAGACGCCGCCCATGCCGAACGAATGCTCGAACGACTCAACGTCAGTTTGCGGTCCCTCAGCCCCCGCCAACAGCAGATCTTCATACTCAGCCGGCTGCATGGCCACAGTTACCAAGACATCGCGCAACGATTGGACGTGTCCCTGAGCACCGTGCAAAAAGAATTGAAACTGATCATGGCCATTTGCGTGGGCGTGGCCGAACGCAACCCATGAATCAAGCGACAAGCCAGAAGCGTCGGGCCGCAAGCCGGATGTATGCTTGCCAGCTACCGCTTGCGGCTTGTAGCGTGTGCCTGCCGCCAATAATGAGAATCCACCGTGACGGACAATCATCGCCCACCTGAAGCCGCCGAGGCATACGACACCGTCCACGCCATGGACCAGGCGCTGGACTGGTTGATCCTGCTCGACAGCCCCAGCGAGGAGCAGCGCCGACACTTCCAGGCCTGGCTGGCGGCCGATCCTCGCCATGGCGAAGCATTCGCCAGGGCCCAGGCGATCTGGAATGGCCCGCAGATTATCGAAAGCGCCCGGCAACTGCGGGACCGGCCGAAAGTCACCGCGCTGTCACGCCTGCGCGTCCATTGGAAACCGTTGGCAACTGCCGCCGTGCTGTTTCTCGGCCTGTTCAATTTCAGCGACTTGCCTCTGCACTTCGAAGCCGATCACCTGACGGTGGTAGGTGAGCGCCAGCGCCTGCAATTGGAAGACGGCTCCAAGGTCCTGCTCAACACCGATTCGGCGTTTTCCAGCACGTTCAGCGAACAACGGCATGTAGCCCGCCTGTACAAGGGCGAGGCTTTCTTCGAAGTGCCGGGCAACCGCAACCTGCCGCTGGAAATTGATGCCGGCCCGGTCACCGCCAGCGTCAGCGACACCTCATTTGCCGTGCGTTACCTCGACGGCGTGGCCCAGGTCCAGGTGCAGCGCGGCGACATCGACCTGCGGGCCACCCGGTACGACACCCACGTGCGGTTGTCGGCCGGCGAAAGCATCCGCGTCGGCCCCAACGGCTTCGACCGCCCCACACGCCTCGATGCGGGTACCGAGCTGGCTTGGGTACAAGGTCGGCTGGTGTTCGAAAACCGGCCGCTGAGCCAAGTCCTGGCCGAGCTGCGGCGCTACTACCCTGGCTGGATCATCAATACCAACGAACGTCTGGCCAACATCGCGGTGACGGGCAATTACCGCCTCGACCAGCCGCTGGATGCGGTCCGCTCCCTGGCACACATCACCTCTGCGCGGTTGCAGGAATTCCCGGCACTGGTGATCCTGAACTAAATGAGAATTATTTTTACTCGATAACCTTCGCTGGTTCGTCTCGTTATAGCCAATGCAATTGATTCGCATCTTCAAGATGCCGATCTGCACCTATAACAGATGCGACACGGAGCGCTATCGATGTCCTCTCGCCTTACTTGCCGGTTCCTCGCACCTTCCCGCGCGCTGTCACTGCTGACCGCCGCCATCCTGATGGCCGGTGCCGCGCCGGCCGCCCTTGCCGCTGCCGGGCAACCACCCGCCCACAACATGGGTGATTACACGTTCAACATCGCCCGGCAACCGCTGGTTCCAGCGCTCAACGCGTTCACTGCCGTCACGGGCTGGCAAGTAGGCTTGCCGGCTGAACTGGCCGCAGGCGTCGCTTCGCCGGGCGTGAACGGCTCGCTGCCGCCGGAAAAAGCCCTGGAGCGCTTGTTGGTGGGGACCGACCTGAGCTACCGCAAACTGGGCGATAACAACATCGTTCTGGAAAAACGCAGCGCCGGCAATGTGCTGGACTTGCAGCAAGTGACCATCAGCGCCACCCGCCAGGAACAGGACGTCACCAGCGTACCGAGCACCGTTTCCATCCATGATCGCCAGGAACTCGATCGCAACAACGTCAACACCATCAAGGACCTGGTGCGCTACGAGCCCGGTGTTTCGGTGGGCGGCGCAGGCCAGCGCGGCGGCATCAGCGGCTACAACATCCGCGGCATCGACGGTAACCGGATCCTGACCCAGGTCGACGGCGTGGAAGTGCCCGGCGGTTTCTTCAACGGCCCCTATGCCAAGACCCAGCGCAACTATGTCGACCCGGAAATCATCAAGCGCGTGGAAATCCTCCGTGGCCCGGCCTCGGTGCTGTACGGCAGCAACGCCATTGGCGGTGTCGTCAGTTATTTCACCCTCGACGCGGATGACATCATCAAGCCCGGCCAGGACGTCGGCGCACGCCTGAAGACCGGCTACAGCTCTGTCGACGAGAGCTGGCTCAAGTCCTCCACCGTCGCCGGTCGCAGCGGGCCATTCGACGGGCTGCTG
This sequence comes from Pseudomonas agronomica, assembly GCF_025917275.1. GTDB lineage: Bacteria > Pseudomonadota > Gammaproteobacteria > Pseudomonadales > Pseudomonadaceae > Aquipseudomonas > Aquipseudomonas agronomica. The sequence goes on from NZ_JAOSHO010000213.1 coordinate 6,872, forward strand.
CACTACAGCCAGCGCGACGGCCACGAGACCGAATCCTACGGCGGCAACAATGGCACGGGCCTGGATCGCACCGCGGCCAATCCGGAAAACGTGCGCGCCAACAGCGTGCTGGCAAAGCTCGGCTGGAACTACAGCGATGACGCACGCCTGAGCCTGGTGTACGAGAAGTACAAGGGCGACCGCGACGTCGACTTGAAAAGCGCCTACGGCGGCCCGTACTCCAATGGTCGACCGACCATTCCCGCCTCCATCCTGCCGGGCGGCATGTACCAATGGCGCACCGGCAACGACACCATCACCCGCGAGCGATTCGGCCTGGAGCACAACTTCGCCCTCGACAGCCTGCTGGCCGACACCATCAAGTGGAGCCTGAACCACCAGGTCGCCAAGACCGACCAGAGCACCGCCGAGTTCTACTTCCCGATCACGCGCCAGGTACTGCGTACGCGAGAAACGCTCTACGAAGAGAAGCAGTGGGTGTTCGACGCGCAACTGGACAAGTCATTCAGCATTGCCGACACCGATCACGCGCTGACCTACGGCACCACGCTCAAGCAACAGAAGGTCACCGGTTCGCGCAGCGGCAATGGCGTGTGCCTGGCGGTCGGCGTGGGCTGCCCCGCCGTCGGCGCGATCAGCACGCGGGACGTGCTGGCAAAAGCCAGTGACTTCCCGGACCCGACGATCAACACCTACAGTTTGTTCGCCCAGGACCAGGTCAGCTGGGAAAAATGGACCTTCACGCCAGCACTGCGCTACGACTACACCCGGCTCAAACCACACCTCACTGAGGAATTCCTCAGCACCGTGGACCCCACCAGCGGCGGCACGGTCAGTGGCCAGGACAAGACCTGGCATCGCGTATCGCCCAAGTTCGGCCTGACCTATGCCCTGACCGATCAATACACCTGGTACGGCCAGTACGCCGAAGGCTTCCGCACCCCGACCGCCAAGGCCCTGTATGGCCGTTTCGACAATGCGGGTATTGGCTACAGCGTGAAGCCCAACCCCGACCTGGAACCGGAAAAAAGCAAAAGCTACGAGACCGGTCTGCGCGGTCGTTTCGATTCCGGTTCGTTCGACGTGGCCGTGTTCTACAACCAGTACCGCGACTTCATCAACGAAGACGCCATCACCCCCGGCGCCGACCAGTTGACCTTCCAGAGCAACAACATCAAGCACGCCACCATCAAGGGCATCGAAGCCAAGGGGCGCCTGGACCTGGACGTGTTCGGCGCACCACGGGGGCTCTACACCCAGGGCTCGGTGGCTTATCTCCATGGCCGCAACGACGACATCGGCGAACCGCTCAACAGCATCAACCCACTGACCGGCGTGTTCGGCCTGGGTTACGACCAGGCGCAGTTTGGCACCTTGCTCAGTTGGACCCTGGTGAAGAAGCAAGACCGCGTCGATGACAGCAACTTCAACTCCCCTGATGGCGTCAGCAGGCAGTTCAAGACGCCGGGCTTCGGCATTGTCGACCTGAGCGGGTACTACAAGGTCACCCAAGACGTCACCGTCAGCGGCGGCCTCTACAACCTCACCGACAAGAAGTACTGGCTGTGGGACGACGTGCGCGGCTACGACAGCGTCGGCGAAGCGGCCGTGCTGAACCCGGCCAATCTCGATCGCCTCACGGCGCCTGGGC
>NZ_JAOSHO010000214.1 GCF_025917275.1 Pseudomonas agronomica
TCGCTCCCACAATTGGGTCGAAGTGTAGGTGCAGTATCAAAACCGAACCTTACAACCGCCCCGCCGGCGCATAAGGCACAGGATCGATCACCGGCTCACGCCCCAACATCACATCCACAAACAACCGACAAGAAGCCGGCGCCAGCACTAACCCGTTGCGATAATGCCCACAGTTCAACCAAAGCCCCGCAAACCCCGGCACTTCGCCGATATAAGGAATCCCCTCCGGCGACCCCGGCCGCAACCCGGCCCAGTGCCCAGCCACCTCGGCATCGGCAAGCTCGGGAATAAGCGCCACCGCCGAAGCCTTGAGACTCTCCAGCGCCACATCGGTCGGCGTCTTGTCAAAGCCCTCGCGCTCCAGCGTACTGCCAACCAGGATGTGCCCATCACGACGCGGAATCGCGTAACGCCCCTTGGCCAGAACCATGCTCGACAGAAAATCCTCCGCGCACTTGTAAAGGATCATCTGCCCTTTCACCGGTTCGACAGGCAATTTCAAGCCCAGCGTCTTGAGCAAATCACCACTCCAGGCGCCAGCGGCCAATACCACATGATCGCCACGAATCTCACCCGCAGAACTGTCCACCCCCACCACACGCTCGCCATCACGAATGAACCCGTTGACCTCACAATGCTCATGAAGCGTGACATTGGGCAGCGCCAGCAAGGCCGCCTTGAGGGACTTCACCAGCCGGGGATTACGCACGTTAGCGACATCGGCCATGTAGATCGCCCGGGAAAATCCCGAACCCAGCACCGGCACCGCATCGTGGACCGCCGAGATATCCACAGCCCGCAGCGGGCGCCCTTCCCGTTTGGCCCAGGCCAGCGCTTCGTCCTGGTCGTCGAGGTCCAGCCAGTACAGCCCGGTGACATGCACTTGCGGATCAATCCCGGTAGCGGCGAACAAACGTTCGCCCAGCTGTGGATAAAAATCCTGCGACCAATGGGCCAATGCGGTGACCGCCGGGCTATAGCGCCACGGATAAAGGGGCGAAACGATACCGCCACCCGCCCAGGAAGCCTCCTGACCGACGCCGGAGCGATCCAGCAGCACCACACGCTGCCCTTCCGAGGCGAGATTGAATGCGGTCAGCAGGCCAATGACTCCGCCGCCGACGATCACCACTTGCTGTTGCCTGGTCATGTTCTGTTTCGACTCATAAGACAGAGGGCGCAAGACAGCGCCCGAAAAGAAAAACTCAGCGGCCCCAGCAATCCTTGGCGGTCAGCCCTGCTGCGGCGTTGACCATATCCCGCGTGCCCACATTATTGATTCTGAAATCACCGCACTTGTCAGTCGCCATGGACGAACCGCTTTTACGCACAGCGATCAGGGTGAAGGCTTGGTCAGCCAACGTCGGGACAATGGTGTAGAAACTGTTGCCGGCGCTCAGGCCGGTCGCGTTGGTGTAGACGTTGTTCTTCGAGTAGTAGCGCTCGAGGATCTGCGCCTGCTCCGACAATAGCGTGGCAATCTCGGTGCGCCGACCCTTCTTCATGTATTCGGTCAGGCTTGGATAGCCGATGGTGATCACGATACCGATGATCGCGATGACGATCATGATTTCGATCAAGGTGAAACCTCGGTTGGATCTGTGCATGCCTTACCTCACTGTATTTGCCGCCACATGATACGACGGCTGCCACCGACGGACTTGGTCAGCAGGTCGGTGATACCGCCCCCAGAGTCGTTCACCACCATATTGGTTGCTCCATTGGCATTGACGACAGCACTCAAGGTCGGGATCCCGCCCGTGAACACCACGCCAGCGGAAATCGTGTCGAGGGTATTGATCGAACCATCGTTATTGGTATCGAGTACCGCATAGTTGAGCATCTTACCGTTGAACGCATCCACTTCGATCAGCTTGCCGGTCCCGAAGCTGGCGCACGGGTCAGTGGTATCAACGGCGGCGGTCGTGAAGACAACACGCCCGAGCACCATGCTGGCCGGGTTGATGACCCGCTCCCCGGTCAAGGCGTTGTTGTACACCAGCGGTAAATACCAACCCTTCTTCGTGGGATAAGCCACATCGGTCTGGCTGATGGTCACGAATTGCCCCGTGGTGCCGGGAACTATCCCGGTGATCGATTGGGCTTGCAGGCTCGCCACGGTGATTTGTCCCGCGCCGCCGACAGCATCCCAGATCGAATAGAATCCTTGCAGATCCTTGTTGAGCTTGTCCGCCGACTCGTTGAACTTGCCAGTGCCGAAAAACACCTGGATGCCGCCCTGGGGATTTTCTGCCAGCAACGGTTGTGCCGTAATCGGCTGAGTCGCGCCGCCGGGAGCGGTGAATAACGGCTGGCCGGCAAACGCGAGGCCCCAGGCGGTCGGGGAGGTGCCACTGAGGTCGAACTTCCACATCCGCCCTTTCAAGTCTCCGCCGTAGGCCGCTTGCACCACGTTCTGGGAATTGACCCGCAGCTTGACCGACGAGAGGCCGTTATCGGTTTCGCTGCTGTTGACGACGATTTTGCGAATCAGCGAACCGTCGCGAATGTCCACCACGTACAACGCCGCCACGCCGCTGTTGCTGCCATAGCCGTTGGAAATGAACGCCGCCCAGCGACCGTCCGCCAGGCGCGCAACTTCCGGACGTGCATAGGCGTAGCCCAGGTCGTTGAAAGCGTTGGCCGTGTTGGCGATTGCTGGCGCGCTGATCTCCCAGAGCGCCCGGATCGCGTTGCCCGCCGACGCATCGAACAATTGCACCGCATAAAACGTCCGGCCACCGGCGCCGGTGCCGCCCAGGGCGAGGGTTTTCCAGACGTTGCCCAGTTGCGCATCGAATACGCCGACCTGCCCGTCCACCAGGAACTTGTGGCTCACGCCATTGATATAGGCGGGATCGGCGATCATCTCCAGCGAAGGCAGCACACTTGACGGCATGTAGGCGTAGCGCCGGGTTCCATTCGTGCTGTTGATCACGCTGAAGAAGCCGTCATTGCCATTCACCACCAGGCTGGCGCTCATGTTTGTCGCCTTGGTCGCCAGGTAGGTGCTGTAGCTGGTGTCGCCCACCAGGTCCGAGGCGGTCTGGTCGTTGGGCGAGGCCAGCGCCAGCGGTGAGTTGATGATGTCGCCGAGCAGGACGCTGCGTACCTTCAAGCCCGTCTTGTTGGTGCCCTTGCTCCACTCCACCAGGTCGTTGCCGGTGATACCGGTGGGCAAGCCTTGGCTCAGGCTGGTCTGCTGGGCTGGCGAGAAATTGCCGTAGGCCAGCGTGACTGGCACGTTGGTGGCAGTGTTCCACGACTGATAGATCGGCGCCGTGGCGCCGGGCACGATGGCCGTGTCGGTGGTCCATTGCACCGCCGCCGTGTTGACCGTACCGGACGAATTGAAGCCGAACGCCTTGATGGTGCCGCGCCAATCCTTGGGGTCATAGGTGGTCTGGTAGAAGCTGGAGGTGCTGGACAGCGACGCACCATTGCTGGTGCCGCCGCCTCCCGAGCCGGCCTTGGAGGTGATGTCGCTCAGGGCGGATGACAGCGCGGAGTTCAGGCCCTCGCTGTCGGTGGCCTGGTAATACTTGCCCGCACCGTAGCGGGCCGCGTCGGACAACATCTGGTTGGTGGCGGTAAATCCGACGGTGTAGGTGTTGAGGTATTGGCGACGGAAATCAGCCGATTCCCAGCTTTTTCCCGTGACGTCGGTGCCGGTGGTGCGCATGTCGATGTCGAAGGCGAATTTGGCGATGTCGTCCAAATACAGCGTATCGCCCTCGCCGTCTCCACTTGGATTATCACCATCGTTGGTACTGATGCCATCCCAGTTCGGCAAACGACTTCCCCCTAACGGGTCATTGGTGGGAAACGTCCGGTCGTAGGTTGGCAAGCCATCGGTGATCACCACCCCAAAATTCTTCTGGCAGCGGTACTGGATCGGACTGGTATAGGTGGTGGGGGTAGTGTTGTGGTACGGCGCCATGCCCCTGAAGTAGCGAGTGACTTCGTAATAGCTCTCGGCGAGCGGTGTATTCGCGACGGCGCCGAGGCCGTTAATGGCATTGATCAGGGAACTGTAGTTGGTATTGGCCTGGGTCTGGGTCACGCTACCGCTGACCGGCGACAGGTCGCTGACCGCGCGAGCAATGTACCCCCCCGGTCCGGAGTTGGTGCTGTTGGGCGGATTGAAGGTAGCAAGGCCTATACGCAACGCACGATTACCGGAAACCAAGTCATTGGAAACATCCCGGGCGACGTTGATTCGATAGTCGTTGGGAATCGAGCCGGTGGTGAAATCGCGATTCGAGCCGTTGGCGAGGGTCAGCAGATACGCCAGGTATTGGGTGGTATAGCGGGTGTTGCCACCGCCCACCGGGTCCGGCAAGCGCAGGCAGACCTTGCTCAGGTTATTGCGGTAGAACCCATACCAGCCGCTCGTGCAGTTACCCCGGAACAAGCTGGCCAGCAAAACGTTTCCGTCTTCGGGGTCCAGCAGCACACCGTTGGAACAACTGGTGTTGGAGCTGCAGTTATAAACAGCTGGACGCGACACATTCGGATCAAACCCCGCCGCCCAGATAATATTGTTCATACTCCCCGAATCGTCGATCAACAGCATCACGTTGGGCGTCACCGCCGCCGCGCTCAACAGTGGCGATTCCGAAGGCGTGAAGCCATAGACCGGCGCCGCCAGGTAAAGGCTGAGCAACGCCCCCCACAACGAACCGAGCAGCGCCCTAATATTTCGCATAGATGCTCTCCACCACGCTTCGCTGGTTGTTGCCCACCACAGCCACCGCGGTGATCCGGTACAGCGTCGCCGAGGTGTTGATCGGCACATTGACCGCCGCAAGCGTCGTACCGATGTTCTGCACGCCATAAAACCCACCGGCGGCGGCCACCCAGAGCACGCCAGACGCCGAGTTGCGCCCCGCCACCGTCACCGTCGCCGACTCGGCCGGCGGTGCGCACTGGGTCGTGGTGGTACAGACCGGCAATGAATACGTCTCGACCTGCACCGCGCTCTCCCCCACCCGCAGCGCAGCCTCGGCCAGCTGGAACGACTGGTTGCGCTGCATGACACTGCTGGTCATTTTTTCCTGCAGCGTGGCGCTCTGCATGGATGAAAGGCCGATCAACGTCAGCAGCAACAAGAAGACCAGGCTGACCAGCAATGCCATGCCGCGCTGGCCATGCTTGTGCCCCGTCTGAATCATCGATCGCCCCTTCATAGCAGCCGGTTTCGCAAAGCGGCAACCACGTTGAAGGTCTGGTCGCGCACGGTGTTCCGCGGATCGAACAGCGTCAGGGTCAGGCGCACGCTGCGGATCAGCGCCGGGTCGCTCGGGTTTGCGCTGTAGCTGGTGGCAGCGATGTCCGTCGCACTGCCGGCCATGCCGAATGTCACGTTGAATGCCCGCACATTGTCCACCAGCACCGCCATGGTCGGAGTGCCCACGCCACTGCCCAGCAGCAACTGATTGTTATTGAAGCCGTAGACCAGCCGGCGGATCGGAAAGGCCAGCTGACCCGTCGCGGGCGCGCGGGCGTTGGAATAGGCTGTCGCCGAGGTGCGGCAATCGGAAACAACAGTCCAGGTCGGTGCGTTACCGCCATTGCCAATATCCGCCGTCACCAGGGTCAACCTGCGGTTCGCATTGTCCCAGCGGATCGGTGTGATCTGGCTGGCCGCGAAACTGTTATCCGTGGAAGCATCGATGACGGTCGCCAGGCAACCGAACATGCCGACCATGCGAATCTCCTGGACCATCTTGCTCAAGGCAAAGCGCGCGTCCTCCTGCATGACGGCGGCAGCGTTCTGGCTGACATAAGTGTTCTTCGCCGCGATGAAAATCTGCACGACGCCCAACACCACGATGAGGCTGATGACCAGCGCGATCATCAATTCGATCAGGCCGAAACCCCGGCTGCGTCCGTTCATGGCGTCGCCGCCACCGGATCGACGGCGACGCGGCTGGTCAGCACGAAGCTGCGCCGCGCCTCGGCCGCGTTGGTCGTGTTGGCGGCCCGAGCGTCATCCCAGGAAATGGTAATGGTGTAGACCCGCTGGTTCAGTGCCACGGTGCCGGTGGCGGAGGCGCCGCCGAAGGCGACGATGTTGGTCTTGAAGTCGTACAGGTCCTGGTCCCGGGCCACGTTGAGGTTGGGTGAGCCGGGTGGAGCGATGGTGTAGTCGGCGCCAGAGTTGGCGCGGATGCGGTCCAGCAGGTCATAGGCAATGAAACTGGCCTGGCTGGTCATGCGCGAACTATCGGTGTATTTGAGCGCATTGAGCTGGATCATCGCCGCGCCCAGCAAGCCCACCCCGAGGATCAGCACTGCCACCAGCACTTCGATCAGCGTCATGCCCTCCTGCGCCTTTTTACTGCAACCCTTCATCCGCAATTTCCATTCAATACGATTCGTCCGTTGAGGCAAACATTCAGCGTCCTGCTTTGCGCCCCCCTTACGTAATTGAAGCTCACCGGCACGGCCAGGCCCGATAATCCGCCGAGGTTGTTGAAATCAATACTGGTCACATCTGAGGTTAGCGTCAGAGTCGCGCCGCTGCCCATCGCTGGAACAACCCGCAATACATTCGGGTTGGGCGGATTGCCAGTGTTGTCATACACGATCAGTTCGCCGTTCCAGGCACCACCCTGCGTGGTCGGGCGAACGCGCATGGTGATGCCACGGTTGATCGCTTCCATTCGGGCGAAGTTCAAGGCCCGCTGCAGGTCACCGATTTCGGTATCGGCCTTGGTGCTTTGCAGCGAACCGGTGAACGACGGCACCGCCATGGTAATCAGGATCAACAGCACGCCGAGGGCCACCAGCACCTCGATCAGCGTGAAACCTTTTGTACGAAGATCCATCGATGCCCTCCGTTGCCGTCGGCTATACCTGCCTTTTACACGCTAGAACAAACCATCACCGCGTGGGCGATTGTTTCAATTCAGGACGCAGGATCGCGTCGTTTTCGTACTCCAGGGAGGAGACGTCATGCATCAACAGGGCTTCAGCCTGATCGAACTGCTCATGGGACTGGCAATTGCCGCAATTGTTCTGCCTTGGGTTGGTACGAGCTACAAAGGACTGATCGAATCCATTGAACGCGAGGACACCGCGCAGCTGCTGCTCAGCGGATTGCGCAGCGCCCGCAGTGAAGCAATCACGCGTAACCGTCGTGTATTGATCCAAGGGATAGACAATGATTGGGGCAAGGGCTGGCGGATCACGCTGGACAACAAGGAAAAGACATTGCTGACGGAGCGCAGGAGCAGCGCTCGGGTAGTTGGCAACTCGACGGTCAAGCGCAGGATCAGGTTCGGCAGCCAGGGAGAGGCCCTGCATTCCAATGGCTCATTCCAGGCCGGCACGCTGCATGTGTGCGCCAAACGCCGGCCGGTCAGCCATCACCAAGTGATATTGGCGCCGTCCGGCCGCGTCCGCCTGGAAAGTATCGAGGCCGAGCAGGCCCTGTGTGCAAAAGGACTCAAAGCAGGGAGCGGACCCTCAGTTCCTTCGGCATCGAGAACGTGATGTTTTCCTCGCGACCGGCCAGCTCGTCAGCCCCGGTTGCACCCCAGGCCTGCAATTGCTGGATCACACCGCGCACCAGGACTTCCGGGGCGGAGGCACCGGCGGTAATGCCGATCCGCTCGACGCCGTCGAACCAGCTGCGTTGCATATCCTCCGCGCCATCGATCAGGTAGGCCGGGGTGGACATGCGCTCGGCCAGCTCGCGCAGGCGGTTGGAGTTGGAACTGTTCGGGCTGCCGACGACCAGGACCACGTCGCATTCGTCGGCCAGTTGCTTGACCGCGTCCTGACGGTTCTGCGTCGCGTAGCAGATGTCGTCCTTGCGCGGCCCGCCAATGGCAGGGAAGCGCGAACGCAAGGCGTCGATGACGCGACTGGTGTCATCCATGGACAGGGTGGTCTGGGTGACGAAGGCGAGTTTTTCCGGGTTGCGCACCTGCAGGGCCGCCACGTCTTCCTCGTCCTCGACCAGGTAGATGGCGCCGCCGTTGCTGGCGTCGTACTGGCCCATGGTGCCTTCGACCTCCGGATGACCTTCGTGGCCGATCAGGATGCATTCGCGGCCGTCACGGCTGTAGCGCGCCACTTCGATGTGGACCTTGGTGACCAGCGGGCATGTGGCGTCGAACACTTTCAGGCCACGGCCGGCGGCTTCGGTACGCACCGCCTGGGAAACACCGTGGGCACTGAAGATCACGATGACGTCGTCCGGCACCTGGTCCAGTTCCTCGACGAAAATAGCCCCGCGGCTGCGCAGGTCCTCGACGACGAACTTATTGTGCACCACTTCATGGCGCACGTAGATCGGCGGCCCGAACACTTCCAGGGCGCGGTTGACGATTTCGATCGCCCGGTCCACGCCGGCGCAGAAGCCACGGGGGTTGGCGAGTTTGATTTGCATGCTGTGCCTCGTGTCTTGCGCGCAAGAAATTGAATCAGTGCAATCCAG
>NZ_JAOSHO010000215.1 GCF_025917275.1 Pseudomonas agronomica
GGATTGCGCAGGTCTCTCAGACGCCGAACTGCGCTCGATAAGCCTCAACCGCAGGCAGATGCTGCTTGAGCTGCGGATCGTCGGCCAAGAACTCCAGCACCTGGTTCAGCGAGACAATGCTGATCACCGGGATGCCGAAGTCGCGCTCCACTTCCTGGATCGCCGACAGCTCACCGTTGCCGCGCTCCTGGCGGTTCAGGGCGATCAGCACGCCGGCGGCCTTGGCGCCTTCTTGCGAGGCGATGATCTGCATCACTTCGCGGATGGCGGTGCCGGCGGTGATGACGTCATCGATGATCAGCACGTCGCCGGTCAGCGGCGCGCCGACCAGGCTGCCGCCCTCGCCGTGGGCCTTGGCTTCCTTGCGGTTGAAGCACCAAGGCAAGTCGCGGCCATGGTGCTCGGCCAGGGCGACGGCGGTGGTGGCGGCCAGGGGGATGCCTTTGTAGGCGGGGCCGAACAACACGTCGAACGCAATGCCGCTCTCGACGATGGCCGCCGCATAGAACCGACCCAGCTGCGCCAGCGCGGTTCCGCTGTTGAACAGGCCCGCATTGAAGAAGTACGGGCTGGTGCGCCCGGACTTGAGGGTGAACTCACCGAAGCGCAAAACGCCGCGATCGATGGCAAAGCGAATGAAATCGCGCTGATACGCCTGCATGAAAAAAAGCCTCAAATACCGCGGATTTAGCTAAATAGGTACACGGCGTGTATCATACACGCACGTGATTTTTGGGGCCATTTATGCGGATCATCAGTGTGAACGTCAATGGTATTCAGGCTGCAGTCGAGCGTGGTTTGCTCAGTTGGCTGCAAGCACAGAATGCCGACGTCATCTGCCTGCAGGACACCCGCGCCTCCGCCTTTGAACTGGACGATGCAGCCTTCCAACTGGATGGTTACTTCCTTTATGCCTGCGATGCCGAAGTCCCCGCCCAGGGTGGCGTGGCTTTGTACTCGCGGCTGCAACCGAAGGCTGTCATCAACGGTCTCGGTTTCGAGACGGCGGACCGCTACGGGCGCTACCTGCAAGCCGATTTCGACAAGGTCAGCATCGCGACCTTACTGCTCCCATCGGGGCAGAACGGCGATGAAGATTTGAATCAGAAATTCAAGTTGATGGACGACTTCGCCCGTTACCTTGATAAACAGCGGCGCAAACGTCGCGAGTACATCTACTGTGGCTCGCTGTACGTGGCGCAACAGAAGCTGGATATCAAGAACTGGCGCGACAGCCAGCAATCTCCTGGCTTCCTGGCGCCGGAACGGGCCTGGATGGACGAGATCATTGGCAACATGGGTTATGTCGACGCCCTGCGTGAAGTCAGCCGTGAAGGCGACCAGTACAGCTGGTGGCCCGACAACGAGCAGGCCGAGATGCTCAATCTCGGCTGGCGTTTCGACTACCAGTTGCTGACGCCCGGGTTGCGCCGCTTCGTACGCAGCGCCCGCCTGCCGCGCCAGCCACGGTTCTCGCAGCATGCGCCACTGATCGTGGACTACGACTGGACGTTGACGATCTAAGTGTCATTCGCACCCACAAAAAAAAACCGACAGCAATGTCGGTTTTTTTGTGGGCGTTGAAGACCCATTGTGGGAGCGAGCTTGCTCGCGATAGCGATTTTTCATTCAGCATCGATGTTGAATGATCCACCGCCATCGCGAGCAAGCTCGCTCCCACAGGGACAGGCGTTTACTGATCGTTATTTAACCAATCGCCAGGTAAACGGATACCGATACGGCTGCCCTTCATTGGCCTTCACGCCACCAATGATGGTCAGCACCAGCGCACCGATAGCCACCAGGCCGAACAGGAAGAAGCCGATGACCACGACCATCAGCAACAGGCTGATGGCCGAGGCAATCGCCACGGTGATCTGGAAATTCAGCGCCTCCTTGCCTTGGGCGTCAACGAACGGATCGGAATCGCGCTTCAGTTGCCAGAGCACCAGCGGCCCGATCAGCGTACCGAACGGAATCCAGATCCCCAGCAAGGCGGACAGGTGACAAAACATCGCCCATTGCCGCGCTTCTTTGCTTGGCTGGGGCAGCAGGACTTGCTCATCACTCATGACATTCTCCTTGTCTGAAGCGCACAACGATCAGTCGGCCAGGGCGGCCTTTTGCAATTCGAAGATTTCGTTCATGCCTTTCTTCGCCAGCTCCAGCATAGCGTTCAATTCTTCCGGCTGGAACGGCGCACCTTCGGCAGTGCCCTGGACTTCGATGAAGCCGCCAGCGCTGGTCATGACCACGTTCAGGTCGGTCTCGGCGGCGGAGTCTTCCAGGTAGTCCAGGTCCAGCACGGGCTCGCCCTGGTACATGCCCACCGACACGGCGGCGATCATTTGCTTGAGCGGGTCGCCGCCCTTCAGGCCGCCGCGCTTCTTGATCACTTTCAAGGCATCGACCAGCGCAACCATCGCGCCGGTGATGGACGCGGTGCGAGTGCCGCCGTCAGCCTGGATCACATCGCAGTCGACATACAGCGTGACGTCGCCCAGCTTGGACATGTCCAGCGCGGCGCGCAGCGAACGACCGATCAGGCGCTGGATTTCCAGGGTCCGGCCGCCCTGCTTGCCACGGCTGGCCTCGCGCTGGTTCCGCTCGCCGGTGGCGCGCGGCAGCATGCCGTATTCGGCGGTCAACCAGCCTTGGCCCTGGCCCTTGAGGAAACGCGGCACGCCGTTTTCGACGCTGACGGTGCAGATGACCTTGGTATCACCGAATTCGACCAGTACAGATCCCTCGGCGTGTTTGGTGTAGTTGCGGGTAATGCGGATCGAGCGAAGCTGATCGGCAGCGCGACCACTTGGACGTTTCATAGGGAACACCTGTACTGAGGACGGAAAACTGCTGGGCATTATAGAGCCGTGGACCGTCATAGGGCAGATCTAAAAAGCCGACGCGACGGGTGAACACGCTAGAAGCCCCGGCCGACGGGCTGCAGCGCTTTGTAACCGGAGCTGTTTGGGCGCTTGCGTCCCACTGCGCTACAATCCTGCGCCTTTGCTGCCCTGCGGCATCTATCCACAGATCCCAGGCGCCACGACCACCGTCGTGGCCGCCTGCATTGCGAGGAACCTCCATGGTGCACAGCATGACCGCCTTCGCCCGCGTCGAGAAGGCCGGCGCCCAAGGCACGCTGAGCTGGGAACTGCGCTCGGTCAATAGCCGCTACCTGGAGCCGCACCTGCGCCTGCCCGAGTCCTTCCGCGACCTCGAAGGCGGCGTGCGCGAAGCGCTGCGCCAGGGCCTGTCCCGGGGCAAGCTGGAATGCACCCTGCGCTTCACCGAAGAAAGCAGCGGCAAGACGCTGCAGATCGACCGCGAGCGTGCGGCGCAACTGGTCGCCGCCGCAGAAACCGTCGCCAGCCTGATCAAGAACCCCGCCGCCCTGAATCCATTGGAGGTCCTGGCCTGGCCAGGCGTCCTGGTGGGCGACGCAAGCGATCCCCAGGCGCTGAACGCCGAGGCACTGGCGCTGTTCAATCAAGGCCTGAACGAGCTCAAGGCCGGCCGCGAGCGCGAAGGCGCGGAGCTGGCCCGGCTGATCAATGAACGCCTGACCGCCATTGAAGAGGACGTCGTCACATTGCGCGAGCTGGTCCCACAGATGCTCGCCACCCAGCGCCAGAAAGTCCTCGACCGCTTCGCCGACATGAAGGCCGAGCTGGACCCGCAGCGCCTGGAACAGGAAATGGTCATGCTCGCGCAAAAGAGCGACGTGGCCGAAGAACTGGATCGCCTGAGCACCCACATCATCGAAGTCCGCCGGGTACTCAAGTCCGGCGGCGCGGCCGGTCGCCGCCTCGACTTCCTGATGCAGGAGCTCAACCGCGAAGCCAATACACTGGGCTCCAAGGCCTTCGACCCGCGCAGCACGCAGGCAGCGGTCAACCTCAAGGTGTTGATCGAGCAAATGCGCGAACAAGTGCAGAACATTGAGTAAGGCTAACCCGACATGACCCACAGCACCGGCACTCTCTATATCATTTCCGCGCCTTCGGGCGCCGGCAAGACCAGCCTGGTCAAGGCCCTGATCGACGCCGAGCCGCAGATCCGCGTCTCGGTCTCGCATACCACCCGCGCGATGCGCCCGGGCGAAGTCAACGGGGTGAACTATCACTTCGTCGACCGCGAGGAGTTCGTGAGGATGGCCGAGCACGGCGACTTCCTCGAACGCGCCGAAGTCTTCGGCAACCTCTATGGCACGTCGCAGAGCTACCTCCAGCAAACGCTGGACGAAGGCCACGACCTGATCCTGGAAATCGACTGGCAGGGCGCCGAGCAAGTTCGCAAGCTGATGCCCCATGCCCGCTCGATCTTCATCCTGCCGCCGAGCCAGCAAGCCTTGCGCCAGCGCCTGACCAACCGCGGCCAGGACAGCGATGAAATCATCGAAGGCCGGATGCGCGAAGCGGTCAGCGAAATGAGCCATTACGTCGACTACGATTACCTGATCATCAACGACGATTTCGCCCATGCACTGGATGATTTGAAGGCGATTTTCCGCGCCAGCCAGCTCCAGCAAAAACGCCAACAGCAACGTTTCGGCAAATTATTGGCCGAACTGCTGGGCTGAACAGCCCTTCCCAAAACCGCTGCGACGGCTTTACATTGGTACTCGCAGCGCGCCGAGGGGTTTGGTTAAAAAATCAGCGCTTCCCTAAACGCTGGTGTTTTTTTAAACTGTCGAGTCCGCTCGCCCAACCGGGCAGCGCGCATATTGCATTCGCTCCGAGGAATACCATGGCCCGCGTAACCGTTGAAGACTGCCTAGAACACGTGGAAAACCGCTTTGAGCTGGTCATGCTCTCTACCAAGCGTGCCCGTCAACTGGCCACCGGCGGCAAAGAGCCATTGGTCCAGTGGGAAAACGACAAGCCTACCGTGGTAGCGCTGCGTGAAATCGCCGAAGGCCTGATGAGCTACGAGTTCATCGCCAACGCTGAAATCGTCGAAGACGAACCGCTGTTCGCAGCGTTCGAGGACGAGTCCAACGAGGCGGTCTAAGCCTATGCCTGGTCGACGTAGCACGGCGCGGGGTCACAGCAGACGGCAGGAGTCACTATCATGCCGAGCATAGACGCCCTCGCCGATCGCTTATCGGCCTACCTCGGCACGGACCAGGTCAACCTGGTCCGCCGAGCCTATTTCTACGCCGAACAAGCCCACGACGGCCAGCGCCGCCGCAGCGGCGAGGCGTACGTCACGCATCCGCTTGCGGTGGCGAATATTCTTGCCGACATGCACATGGACCATCAGAGCCTGATGGCGGCCATGCTGCATGACGTGATCGAAGACACCGGCATTGCCAAGGAAGCGCTGCAAGCGCAGTTCGGCGAAACCGTGGCCGAACTGGTCGACGGGGTCAGCAAGCTGACCCAGATGAACTTCGAGACCAAGGCCGAGGCCCAGGCCGAAAACTTCCAGAAGATGGCCATGGCCATGGCCCGCGATATCCGCGTGATCCTGGTCAAGCTCGCCGACCGCCTGCACAACATGCGCACCCTGGAAGTGCTGTCCGGCGAAAAACGTCGGCGCATTGCCAAGGAAACCCTGGAAATCTACGCACCCATCGCCAACCGCCTGGGCATGCACGCGATCCGCATCGAGTTCGAGGACCTGGGCTTCAAGGCGATGCACCCGATGCGTTCGGCGCGGATCAACCAGGCCGTCAAGCGCGCCCGGGGCAACCGCAAGGAAATCGTCAACAAGATCGAAGAGTCCCTGAGCCACTGCCTGGCCATCGACGGCATCGAAGGCGAAGTCAGCGGGCGGCAGAAACACCTCTACGGCATCTACAAGAAAATGCGCGGCAAGCGTCGGGCCTTCAACGAGATCATGGACGTCTACGCGTTCCGGATCATCGTCGACAAGGTCGATACCTGCTACCGCGTGCTGGGTGCCGTACATAATTTGTACAAACCGTTGCCGGGGCGCTTCAAGGATTACATCGCGATCCCCAAGGCCAACGGCTACCAATCGCTGCACACCACGCTGTTTGGCATGCACGGCGTACCGATCGAGATCCAGATCCGCACCCGCGAAATGGAAGAGATGGCCAACAATGGCATCGCGGCCCATTGGCTGTACAAATCCAGCGGCGACGAGCAACCCAAGAGCACTCACGCCCGCGCGCGGCAGTGGGTCAAGGGCGTGCTGGAAATGCAACAGCGCGCCGGTAACTCCCTGGAATTCATTGAAAGCGTAAAAATCGACCTGTTTCCAGACGAGGTCTACGTCTTCACTCCCAAAGGCCGGATCATGGAACTGCCCAAGGGCTCCACGGCCGTGGACTTTGCCTACGCCGTGCACACCGATGTGGGCAACAGCTGCATCGCCTGCCGCATCAACCGCCGCCTGGCACCACTGTCCGAACCGTTGCAAAGCGGCTCCACGGTGGAAATAGTCAGCGCCCCCGGCGCGCGCCCCAACCCGGCGTGGCTCAACTTCGTGGTCACCGGCAAGGCCCGCACGCACATCCGCCATGCGCTGAAGCTGCAACGTCGCTCCGAGTCCATCAGCCTCGGCGAACGCCTGCTGAACAAGGTCCTGAACGGTTTCGACAGCTCTCTGGACAAGATCCCGGCCGAGCGCGTGCAGGTGATGCTCCACGAATACCGTCTCGAATTGATCGAAGACCTGCTTGAAGACATCGGCCTGGGCAATCGCATGGCCTATGTCGTCGCCCGCCGCCTGCTCGGCGAAGGCGAACAATTGCCGAGCCCCGAAGGTCCGCTGGCGATTCGCGGCACCGAAGGCCTGGTGCTCAGTTATGCCAAGTGCTGCACGCCAATCCCGGGTGACCCGATTGTCGGCCACCTGTCTGCCGGCAAGGGGATGGTGGTGCACCTGGACAACTGCCGCAACATCAGCGAAATCCGCCACAACCCGGAGAAATGCATCCAGCTTTCATGGGCCAAGGATGTCACCGGCGAATTCAATGTCGAGCTGCGCGTCGAGCTGGAGCACCAGCGCGGCCTGATCGCCCTGCTGGCCAGCAGCGTCAACGCCGCCGACGGCAACATCGAAAAAATCAGCATGGACGAACGCGATGGCCGCATTAGCGTCGTCCAACTGGTGGTCAGCGTGCACGACCGCGTACACCTGGCCCGCGTGATCAAGAAACTGCGCGCCCTGACAGGGGTCATCCGCATCACGCGGATGCGTGCATAGCCCTGCAAACAGCGCCCTCATTACAAGGAGTCATGAATGACCAAGACCGTTATCTCCAGCGACAAGGCCCCGGCCGCCATCGGTACATATTCCCAGGCAATCAAGGCGGGTAACACCGTCTACATGTCCGGCCAGATCCCGCTGGACCCGAAAACCATGGAACTGGTCGAGGGCTTCGAAGCCCAGACCGTGCAGGTCTTCGAGAACCTGAAAGCCGTGGCCGAGGCCGCCGGCGGTTCGTTCAAGGACATCGTCAAGCTCAACATCTTCCTCACCGACCTGAGCCACTTCGCCAAGGTCAACGAGATCATGGGCAAGTATTTCGACCAGCCTTACCCTGCCCGCGCAGCCATTGGCGTGGCCGCCTTGCCAAAGGGCGCCCAAGTCGAGATGGACGCCATCCTGGTCATCGAGTAAAAAGCCCGGCGCAGCGTCTCCCGCTGCGCCGTTTTCGTTCTGAAAGGATTCCTTCATGCGCAAAGCGCTTGCCTTCTCGCTGTTTGCCCTCGTTCTGAGCGGCTGCGCCAGCGACCCTGCCGACCGTGACATCAGCGGCACCTGGATCAACCAGGCGGCCATCGACGCTGCCGCCAAGGGCGGCCCGTTGCGCGAAGCGCTGCAGGGCTACGGTCCGAACCTGGAGTGGGACATCAACACCCGGGCCGGCCAGGCGCGCTACACCAACGGTTTTGAAAATGTCGAAGGCAAGCTGCTCGGCGAACAGGACGGCGCGTGGAAGGTCGACTTCTACGGCAGCTCCGCCAGCGAACTCAAGCGCGACGGCGACCAGTTGAGCCAGGCCGCCACCGAAAACGAGCCGCAGCAAGTGTTCGACCGCGCCCAGGTGCAAGTGCCGGAAGGCGCACCGATTGGCGCCAGCTTCGAGCGAGCGTTGTACACCGCCTACCTGGGTGGCAACTGGAACATCGTCGAGGGCCCAGGCCTGGGCGCCACGGTGCAATTCCAACCTGACGGCCAGGTCAGCGGCTTGCCCGGTGCCGATCGCTACGCCTTGTGCCTGGCCGGCGACTGCGCCTCCATGAGCGGTGGCAACGACAACATCTGGCTGCAACAGAACGGCCAGGGCAACACCTGGATCTTCGCCCGCAATGGCAAGAAACTGGAGATCTTCCAGACCGTGAATGCGGCGCTGGCGGATGAAATGCCGTCGTTTACGCCGGGTGATCGGCGCTGGGTACTTGAAAAGCAGTAACGCGATTCAGGTGACAACGAAACTCCCTGTGGGAGCGAGCTTGCTCGC
>NZ_JAOSHO010000216.1 GCF_025917275.1 Pseudomonas agronomica
TGGGCTCACGGAAATTGTTTCAGTACATCACCGCATAATCATCGAGGTCTTCCAGGCCCAACAGTGCCAACTGCCGGGACTGGATCACATCGAGCATCTGCGACGATATTGGTGATTCCGGCAGGGCCTGCCAAACCACCAATGCGCGCTGTGGATCGAGAAACAGGAACAGCTGCGCGTATTCACCCGGCTGGGCGAAACGTCGTTCGAGGGCGTGCTGCATCTGGTTCGCCCGTAATGCCTGGCTGTGCACCTGCAAGGCGAGCCCCACGCTGTGAGGTTCACGTCGCAGGCAGAACTCGATGCCCGGGGCAATTTCCCAATACGTCGCGATGCCGGCGATGATGTTTTTCTGAAAAGCCTGGCGCGTGCTTACGCTGTGTACCGAAAAAGACATACCGTTTCAGTTCTCCAGTGGAACGACCGTGTGGTCGAGCGGGTGTTCAGGTGAACCCAGGCCGCCGCGCATGCCCGGCGACCACCAGATCACCAGCCGGCCGGTGTCGGGTTCGGCGCGGTCGCACGCATCGCCCTGGCAGCCCCAGCGGCTTGCACAGCCGGCAAACACTGGCAGGCTCAGCAATATGACGAGTAGCTTCAGCGTGCGACTCATGGCGTGGTCCTCGCACTGGTTTGCAGGAGAGAAGAGCGTCCGCCGCCTGGCGTGCGCTTGGGTTGTTTCATGACGACGAAGACTTCCGTTTCTTCGCCCGGCTCAAGCCACACCTTCGGCCAGGCGGAAGCGGCCAGCGTCCAGCGGGTGCTGCAGCTCGCCTCGTCGAAACGCAGCCGATGACTGCCCTCGTTGCGCACCACGCCCACGGCGATTCCGTAGTCGGGGCCGGCGAACCATTGGGCCCTTGTGGCGTCCAGGGACAAGCCAGGCTGCAAGGCACACAGCGTGTCGGGCGAATAGGGGATCGAGGCGGCCTGCTTGAACGTCGCCGGGATATTGCCGTCGGCCAGTTGCGCGAGGACATCGCTGACCTCGACGCGACCGACGGGCCGCGTGCCGTTGCGGCGTTCTTCCAGGCGCGCCATGGCGCTGTCCACTTGTTCGCGGTCGAGCGCGGAGATGTAGCGAGCCGGGTCGACCTGGTCACCGATCAGGCGGGGCGTGAGGATGAACACCCGTTCGCGGCGACTGGTCTCGCGCGTGGTCGAGGAAAACAGCAGCGGTCCGATCAGCGGGATACGCCCCAGCCACGGCACCCGCTCAAGGTTGTCCCCGGTTTCTTCGGTATGAAAGCCGCCCACCACCAGCGAGCGGCTTTCTCCCATCACCGCCTGGGTGCTGACCACGCCCCGGCGCACGCTGGGGGTCTGTTGGCCGACTTCCGAGGGTTCGATGCGGCCGTCTTCGATGTCCAGGGACATCTGGATCTGGTTGCGGCCGCCGGTCTCGATGGCGTGGGGCACGACTTGCAGGCTGGTGCCGGCGGTGATGGGCTCGACGGTGGCCACGCGTTCGCCGATGGCGGAGATGTACTCGGTCTTGCTGAAGTCGATGACCGCCGGCTGGTTTTCCAGGGTCAGCACCGATGGATTCGCCACCACCGAGGCCAGGCCACGACCTTCCAAGGCCCGTAGTTGGGCGGAGAAATCGCCGTAGTCCTGGATGAACACCGTTGAGCTGGCGCCAGGACGAATCATCGAGGCGCCGCCAATCAGGTCGCCGCTTTCAACGTTCCAGTTCGACGCCAGCTCGGCCAGTTGGGTGCGGTCGATGTCGAGGATGATCGCGTCGATTTCCACGAGTTTGCGCGGCACGTCCACATCACGAATCAGCGGTGTGTAGATTTCCCGCCGTTTGGGTGAGTCGTAGATGAGCACCGCGTTGTTGCGCACGTCGGCTTCGACACGGATCCGGCCGCGGCCGCCGTTCCCGCCGTTCCCGCCGGGCTGCACGCGGTTGGTGTTCGGGCGCCCCATGCCGTTCAACGCCAACTGCTCGATGTTGCTCATGCTCATGGATTGCTGGGTCTGCATGTTCTGGAACGCCGCTTGGGGCGAGGCCGCCTGCATCCCTCCGGAAACGGCGCTGCGGCTTTCCAGCAGACCTTTCAGGATGGTCGCGACCCCAGGAATCACCAGCGTATCGCCCCGGTACTTGACGCTGCGGTCGGCGGCGGTGGCGTAGCGCAGCGGGAAGCTGATCACTTCCTGCTTCTCTTCGGGTGTCTTGCGTGCTTCGGCGAACTGCGCCACCAGGCGCACGTAGCGCTCCGGGCCGGAGACCAGGACCACCCCTTCGTCGGGCAATTCGCCCCAACCGAAGCGCGGGTCCAGCAGGCCGATGTCGATCAAGGCTTGCTTCATGTCCGGTGCCGCGTCGGCAGAAACCTCCAGTCGCTTGGAGTCCTGGTTCTGCAACGGACTGACGTACAAGGTGTTGCCGTACATGAACCACTGGAAGCGATTTTCCAGGCCGAGCCGATCGAGGAACGCCTGGGGACTTTCAGCCCGCATCCGGCCGTCGACGGTGCCTTTCACGGTGCCGTCGAGCACCAGTTGCACGCCAAAGGTGTTGGCAAAATCGCCAAGTACCTTGGGCAATGGTGTGTTCTGGGCATCGTAGGCGTACGGCGTGTTCTTCCAGTCGGTCGGTACTGCCGCCTCTGTCGGCATGCCCGCGCCCAGCGCGCCGGCCAAGGCCAGCGCGAGCAACGAGGCTTTCATCCAGCGACGCGCGATCGACCGGCGAAGGTCAACCTTGCCAGCGGACAACGAAGGGTACGGTGCAAGCCACCTGTTAGGCATGGCGGATTCCTGTTCCGAGCAAGTGAAAATGCGAGGGACGTTGCGCGACGGCGCGTGGGCTTTTATGAAGGGCCGACTGCCAGGTGTCCCGCTGGTTGAGCAATGCTTCGAGCGTTTCGAGCAGATCGTCGAGGTGGGCGTCCTGCGCCAGGTGCGCCAGCAGCCACAACCGATCGTCCTGGGGCGAACGGGCCAGCGCACCGGGGAATCGCGAGAGGCTGGGGTGCGCCAGCCGCAGGATGTCTTCCAGCGACGCCTCGTTGCCCATCGCGACGTTCAACTCGACTGACACCAGCAGGCCGCCTTCGAGGCGGTTGAAAACCGCTTCGCCGTCGTCGACGACAATGGCGAAACGCTCGGGGCCATCGACGCTGACGCGCCAGCGGGCGAGCTGTGTGCGCAGCTCATGGCATTGCATCGATGATCGCCTTGGCGAGGTTGTGGTGGGCTGTGGTTTGTTGGGTGGCCGCATTCACCGCGACCGACATGCCGTTCATGCTGGTGAAGAACGAATGCATGTCGTCCAGTGATTGACTCTCTGCGGCGTTCATTGCTGCGTTGTTGACGTTATCGGTCGCGCGCTGGAAGTAGGTGTCGAGGCGGCGCTGTAGGGCATCGATAGAAGACATGGACGGTTCCTCCGAGATAGGCGTGTTCACCGGGTGAGTGGTGGTTACGCCAGTGGCGGTTCCGCGGAAAGTGAGGAAAAGATTGGGTGGCGAGAATGATCCTGCTCCCGCTGGTTTTGTAGGAGCTGCCGAGCGAAGCGAGGCTGCGATCTTTTCACTACTCATTGAAGCTTGAGCAAAAGATCAAAAGATTAAAAGATCAAAAGATCGCAGGCTTCGCCAGCTCCTACAGAGCCAAGCGGGAGCAAGCTCCCTCGCCACGGAATTTGGGGCGTCTGCACTGGCGTTACGGCTGAGGATCGGCGGGGCGCAACGCGTTGACAGCCGTTTCCCAGTCGAGCAGGAACGTCCCTCCCGGCGTTTCCAGCTTTAGCTGGTGGACAGCCAGGCTGGCGTCCGCGACGGGTGTCCAGGGACGCTCGCCCGCCGCGCCCAGGTTTTGCGCCAGGCGTGCAAGGTCATCGGGATGGCAGCGAAGGGTGGCCTCTATCGGGTCGTCCTGGCGGGTCGCTAGCTGACGCACGAGCGCATCGATCCGTGCCTGCTCCGGGACATCGTCCAGCAGCGTCCCCAGGGCCTCGTTGACCAGCTGCGCGGCGCTGGTCTCGATCCGTTCCCACATGGCCTGGCGCTGGCTTTCCCAAGCGGCGAGCACGGTTTCGGCGTTCTCCCAGAATTGCGCTTGAGCCTCGATCACCGCGGCGTCGGCCTGCTCGGCGGCGCGTGCGATCAACTGCGCGGCCTGTGCCTGGGCGTGTTCGAGTACGGCCTGGGCACGGCCACAATCCACCAGGGTTTCATAAGGGATGTAAGGCTGTTGCAAGCCTTGACCTTCGGGGCGTAGTTCAAGCGAGCGCCGGGCGAGCATCGTGCATCTCCGTTTGGGTGGTCGCTGGCGCCAGGCTTTGCTCGGCTTTCCAGCAGGCGGACTGCCAGAGCGTGTTGAGCTTGGCGGCGGGCGGTTGTGGGGTGGGCTGCGATTCGAGGGCGACGATCCTGGCGCGAGGAAAGGCCAGGCGCGCCCGCTCCCAAGTTCTCTCTCCCAGCCAGGCGCGTAGCAGTACAAGCGAATCCTGGTCCCGTTCGAGCCAATGGCCGGGACGCAGGGCCTTGGCGGTGCGCTCGCACCAGGCTTGATCCTGTGCGCCAAGCTCGTCGGATACGGTCAGCGGCGAGCAAGTATTCGCCACCAATCGACAAGCAAGGTGCAGGGTTCGAGGCGTGCCGCAACACAGCGAAACCACCGAAGGATCAGGCGGTGGCGGCATGCACGGCGTGATGCCGAAACGGCGCGCCAATGCGGCATGATGCCCTCGTGCCAAGGCGTCCAGTTGTGCGGCGGGCAACAGGCCAAGCGCCGACGGATACCAGTCCCGATCGGCCTCGCGCCACGCAAGACTCCACCAGCGAACCCAATCGAGCGTCGCGTTCATGCCGCCGTTCCGTTGTTGTCAGGCTTGGCCCCTGGGGTTTTCACGGCGAACAGCGACGGTGTCGCGCCGCTCGGTTGCGACGCCTGCGTTGCGGCCTTGCGTTCGAGAAAACGCGGCAGTACCAGCACGCCGTTTCGCCACAGCCGGTAGAGGCCGTACAAGACACCTGCCAAGAACACGAACAACGTGACGCTGGCCGCGACGGTCATGGCGCGCCAATAACCGACGTCTTCGGCCTGCATGAGGAACGGTCCGAAATACGCCATCTTGCGCCGCTCCTGATAAGCCGCGGCGGGCACGAAGACCACCGACAGCTTGGCCGGGTTCTGGGCCGCGTCGGCCATGCCGGGGATCCCGCTGGCGACCAGGTTGCGCACGCGCGGCGTGATGCTGTCGGGATCGAGGGCACTGGTGTGCTTGATGAACACCGAGGCCGAGGCCGGTTGGACCGGCTCGCCAGGCGCGACCCGTTCCGGCAGGACCACATGGACCCGGGCGAGCACCACGCCATCGATTTGCGACAGCGTCGATTCAAGCTCCTGGGACAGTGCGTAGATGTAGCGGGCGCGCTCTTCCATCGGCGTTGAAATCACCCCTTCCTTGCGGAAGATCTCCCCCAGGCTGGACCGCGACCGGCGCGGCAGGCCGGCCGCTTCCAGCACCTGCACGGCGCTGTTCATGTCGGCCGGCTCGACCAGTACGGTCAGCCCGTCCTTGTCGACCTGCTTGCTGGCTTCGACGTTCTTGTTCGCCAGCTCGGCGATCACTTCATTGGCATCCTGCTCGGACAGGTGACTGTGCAGCGCGGTCCTTTCGTCGCAACCGGCGAGCAACAGGCACAGCACTAGAGATGAGAACGCGCGCATGAACATGACCGGCTTCCCTTTACTGGAGATTGGTGAGTTTCTCGATGGCCTGGGAGCCCTTGCTGACGATCTTCGCCGTCATCAGGCTCTCCAGGTGGAAGGAGGACAGCGACCGGTTCGACTGCAACATGTCTTGCGGATCGGCGGTGCGGATGGCCTTGAGCATGTCGCGGTTGGCCCGGTCATCCAGGCGCTGCAACTCGCCGGAGCGGCTGGACAGTGAATCGATGATCCTCGCCGCGACGTTGTTTTCGCTGTCGGGGACCGGGGGTTTTTCATGCATTTGCGCGTTGAACCAGCTGACATCGCTGGTCTCGGCGCGCGCGTGTGGGCTGGCGCCGGTTTTTGCAGCGGTGGAGGCAACGCTGGTGGTGTCGATGGCTTGGACGGTCATGGGTTTCTCCAATTCAAAGGTGGGCTTCAGGCGTACATCAACTTCAAGACGTTGCGAGCGCTACCGGTGACGCTCAGGTGGAACTCGATTTCTTCCCGGCTGCGCCGACCGCGCCGCATCATCGGGGCGTGCTGGCCGGACAAGCGGGCGAGGGCCAGGTCCAATTCTTCCAGGGCAAGTTGGAACAAGCGGGTTTCGCCAGCATCCAGGGGCTCGCCACAGGCAACACGTTCGGTCCATGTCCACCGCTCTGCATCGGGGCCCGTTGGCGGGGGATAGCGCGTCGGGTGCTGGTCCATGAATCGCGCGACTTCGAACAGCAGGTCCTGGTCGTCCGGCTCATAGCGCGCCTGGCCCTGGTCTTCGTCGATGTCCAGCAGCGTCAACAGTTTCCTTCGGCCCAGTACCGCGATGATCTGCAACAGCAGCGACAGGCTCGTGTCATGACGACTGCGCCGCGTGGCGTGGTCGCCTTCCATCTCCCAGGCGCCAAACAGTGCGCCGCAGAATGGGTTGTTGGCGTTGCCGAAATCGCCCTGGCTGTCGACGTCGTTGTCGCCGATGGGCTGGCGGCGATGGGCGAGCATCTGCGCCAGGTCGTTGAACAGGTCTTCGTTGGAATAGGCGTCATCGATATCCACGTCGAGCGTGGAGCCGGTGCCACCGTTGATCTCTTCAAGAATGTCTTCGAGCACCAGGTGCAGAGGCGCTTCGGTCTCTGCCGCCAGTCTGTCCTGCGGGCTGGGTAGACCTGGCCGTGACTGGCCGCCTGTCGAGCCGTGCTCGCTGCTCCACTGTACAAGCGATTCGCGCAATCGATTGCCCGCAACGGGGAGCGCCAAATGTTCGGCAAGCAGATTCGCCAGGCCCACCGAGGTCGAGGCGGGGCGTTGCGTCGCGTCGTCGCGGAGCAAGTCCTTGGGAATATGAGGGCTGTCGGGCGAATGGATCTGCATAGGGCCTCCTCTCATCGCACGTGAGGTTCCCCGCCGGAGCGGGGCTGGAGCGAGAGGGTCAGAATCGTATGTTTTTCGAGGCCTCCCCCATGGCGGTGATGGCCTTGGTCGCGCTGTCCATCGACTCCGCTGAAATGGCATTCATGGTGTCGGCGACCAGTTTTTTCTGATCGAATTGGGATTTCATGGTCGTCATCGCCGCCGACGTGGCGTCCATCTGCTGCATGGCAGCCATGGAGGCGGCGAGAGAAGCTCCACCGAAACTCATAGTCGTATCTCCGGATTGTGGAATGGCGAGACGATCGTGAACGTCTCGACGATTAAGTGGCGACCGCTATGCAAACGGTTCCACCGATCCACTCAACTCGAGGAGATTTGCAGGCACTTCATCCGGTAGTACAGGGTGCGCCGGGCGATGCCCAGTTCGGCGATGACTTTGTCGATGCAGTGATGGTGACGGCGCATGCAGTCTTCGATGAGGATCTTTTCGAACTGCTGCAGATGTTCCTTGAGCTTGAGCGTCGAGCTGTTGTTCTCCAACTGCTCGGCGCGGGGCAGCGCCGGAAGGCCGAGCACGTAGCGCTTGGCGGCCGATTGCAACTCGCGAATGTTTCCGGGCCAGGCGTAGCCGAGCAACTGGCGCAACAGTGCGGGCGATGGCGCGACGTAAGGCCGGTCCAGCGCTTGCGCCTCCCGCCGCACGAGCGTCTGGAACAGCGGCACGATGCGTTCCTTGCGGCTACGCAGCGGCGGCAACTTTAGGCTGATGATGTTCAGGCGGAAATAGAGGTCCCGGCGAAATTCGCCGCGTTCGACCATGTCCGCCAACGGGCTTTGGGCCGAGGCGATCACCCGCATGTTCACCGGAATGTTCTGGGTCGAGCCCAGCCGCTGCACCGTTCTGGATTCAAGGACCCGCAGCAGCTTGGCTTGCAGCCCCAGCGGCATGCTGTCGATTTCATCCAGGTAGAGCGTGCCGTTGTGCGCGGCTTCGACGAACCCCGCGCGATTCTGGCTGGCCCCGGTGAATGCCCCGGTATTGGCCCCGAAGAGTTGGCTCTCCGCCAGGGACTCGGGGATGGCGGCGCAATTGATGGCAACGAATTTTCCGGACCGGCCGGACAGGCTGTGGATCTTTTCCGCCAGGGTGTCCTTGCCAGTGCCGGTTTCGCCGCGCAACAGCACATCGACCCCTAGCGGGGCCACGCACTGGGCAAACGCCTCAAGGTTGAGAGCATCCTCTTTGGTGGAAGTGGAAAGTGCAGCGCATAGCAACTTTTGCATCACTGACGATTCCATTTTTTGTTTGGTTTAGGAGGGTCGACAAGTAAAACGATGAAAAGGCGTGTACAACTTCCTCGATATATAGCGCCGCCGC
>NZ_JAOSHO010000217.1 GCF_025917275.1 Pseudomonas agronomica
GGCGCTCAAAGAACAAAGGAGGCTCCTATCAGGCGTTACCCGGTTCAGCGTCACCGCCTTCGGATTCGGTTGCGCTAGGCAGACGAATCGGACGAACCGGCACCACTGTCGAGATAGCGTGCTTGTAGACCATTTGGCTGACGGTATTTTTCAGCAGGATGACGAATTGGTCGAAAGACTCGATCGTGCCTTGCAGTTTGATCCCGTTGACCAGATAGATGGACACCCCAACTTTCTCTTTACGTAAAGTGTTCAAGTAAGGGTCTTGTAGCGAATGCCCTTTTGACATGTGCCGCACTCCTTTAAGGATCAATTATAAAATTCGGAATCAGATGGCTTGGGCCGTCACACCCCCAAGGATAGACGGCAATTGCAAGGACTCAGCTCAATATGGAGATGGTCCCGAGGTATTTCAAGGCGCGTGGCAGATTGTCGCAATCAAGACTGTCGAGCCAATGCAGGTCAATCCAGCTGCGCAGCCAGGTGAACTGGCGCTTCGCCAATTGACGCGTGGCGATAATCCCCCGCTCGCGCATCTCGGCTGACGTCAGCTTGCCGTCCAGGTAGTCCCAGACTTGTCGATAACCCACCGCACGTATAGACGGCAACCCGGCATGCAGGTCACTTCGCTCACGCAGGGCTACGACCTCGTCTATGAATCCCTGTTCCAACATTAATGTGAATCTTTGTTCAATTCGCCGGTGCAGCACTTGCCGGTCCGCCGGAGCGATGGCCAGATTCGCGACAGTATAGGGCAATTGTTGCAGTCCCGAAGCGGCTGCTTCAGTACTTTGCGCAGATTGTCGTTGCCGCAACGCCGTCATGCTCTGGCCGCTGACCCGATAAACCTCCAGGGCCCGGCTGAGTCGTTGCGGGTCGTTGGGGTGAATGCGCGCCGCCGACTCGGGGTCGATGGCCGCCAATTGCTCGTGCAGCGCTTGCCAGCCAAGGCGCGCGGCCTCTTCTTCGATCTGCGCGCGCACCTCGGGATCGGCCGCCGGCATGTCCGCCAATCCATCGACCAAGGCCTTGTAATACAGCATCGTGCCGCCCACCAGCAGCGGAATCTTGCCCCGCGCGGTGATTTCAGCCATGGCCTGGAGCGCATCACGCCGAAAATCCGCCGCCGAGTAGGCTTCGGCCGGGTCGAGGATGTCGATCAGCCGATGGGGAAACTCTGCCAGCAGTTCTTTCGATGGCTTGGCGGTGCCGATGTCCATGCCGCGGTAGACCAGCGCCGAATCAACGCTGATCAACTCGCAGGGCAAGACCTTGGTCAGCTCGATGGCCAGGTCGGTCTTGCCGGCGGCTGTCGGCCCCATCAGGAAAATCGCGGGGGGTAACTGGCTCATCAACGACCGCGCAGGAACAGTTTGTCCAGGTCGTCCAGGCCCAGTTGGGTCCAGGTCGGCCGGCCATGGTTGCATTGGCCACTGCGCTCGGTGTTTTCCATGTCCCGCAGCAGGCCGTTCATTTCCGGCAGGGCCAGGCGCCGGTTGGCGCGAATCGCACCGTGGCAGGCCATGGTCCCGAGCAATTCGTTCAAATGCGCCTGGATCCGGTCGCTAGTGCCGTATTCCATCAGGTCTGCCAGCACGTCGCTGACCAGGCGATTGGCCTCGGCCTGCTTTAACAAGGCCGGGATTTGCCGGATTGCCAGGGTTTCCGGGCCCAGGCGCTGCAATTCAAAGCCCAAGCGCTGGAACCAGCTCACGTGTTCTTCGGCGCAATCGGCTTCACGCTGGCTGACGGCCAGGGATTCGGGAACCAGCAGCGGCTGGCCGCTCAAGCCTTCGCTGGCCATGGCAATCTTCAGTCGCTCGTACATGATCCGCTCGTGGGCGGCGTGCATGTCCACCAGGACCAGGCCCTGGGCATTTTCGGAAAGAATGTAGATGCCCTTGAGCTGCGCCAGGGCATAACCCAGCGGCGGGATATCGCCCTGGCCGTCGGGCAACGCCGTCGCCGCGGTTTCAGGCAAAGGCTTGAAGAATTCGCGATACGCCGCCTGGGCCTCGGCCGCCGGCACATTCGACTGGGGACGCGGGGTGTATTGATATTGATAACCGCTGCCGGCCGTATTGAAGCTCGGTTGGGGCTGAGGTTGCTCCAGCAGTGCATGGGCTGCCAGGCGCATTTCACCCTGGGGGCCGAATTCGCCAGCCTCCAGCCCGGTTGGCCGGACCATGCCGGCCACCGCTGCCGGGGCCGCCAACTGGTCTTCGGGGCGCACATCGCCCAAGGCTCGGTGCAAGGTGCCATAGAGGAAATCGTGGACCATGCGCCCATCACGGAAACGCACTTCATGCTTGGTCGGGTGGACGTTGACGTCCACCACCGAAGGATCGACCTCGAAAAACAGCACGAAAGTCGGGTGCCGACCGTTGAACAGCACATCGCGATAAGCCTGGCGCACCGCGTGGGCCACCAGTTTGTCGCGCACCGCCCGGCCATTCACGTAGAAATATTGCAGGTCCGCCTGGCTGCGGGAGAACGTCGGCAAACCGACCCAACCCCACAGGTGCAGGCCATTGCGCTCCACCTCGATGGGCAACGCCTGTTCCAGGAACCCCGCACCGCACACCGCCCCCACGCGCCGGGCGCGGGCCGCATCGTCGCGGGCTTCGTGCAGGCTGAGGATGGTCTTGCCGTTGTGGCGCAGATGGAAGGCCACATCAAAACGCGCCAGGGCCAGGCGTTTGATGACTTCTTGCAGATGATCGAATTCGGTTTTCTCGGCCTTGAGAAACTTGCGCCGGGCCGGAGTATTGAAGAACAGGTCGCGCACTTCCACCGAAGTGCCCACCGGATGGGCGGCGGGCTGTACGTGCGAGGCCATGTCGCGGCCTTCGGTCTCGACCTGCCAGGCCTGGTCGGCGTCGCGGGTGCGGGACGTAAGTGTCAGACGCGACACCGAGCTGATCGACGCCAGCGCTTCGCCACGAAACCCCAGGCTCATGACCCGTTCGAGGTCTTCCAGGTCACGGATCTTGCTGGTGGCGTGACGCGCCAGGGCCAAGGGCAGGTCGTCAGCCGGAATGCCGCGACCGTCGTCGCGCACCCGCAACAGCTTGACCCCGCCCTGCTCGACATCCACGTCGATGCGCTTGGCCCCGGAGTCGAGGCTGTTTTCCAGCAACTCCTTGATCACCGATGCCGGACGCTCGACCACTTCACCGGCGGCGATCTGGTTCGCCAGCCGGGGGCTGAGCAGCTCGATACGGGCGTTGCTGCCGTTCGCTTCGTCACTCATTGCTTGGCCGCCACTTCAGTGCCCGGAATGGTCAGGGTCTGGCCAATCTTGAGTTCATCACTCTTGAGATCGTTGGCGCTGCGCAGGGTGGCGGGCGACACCTGGTAGCGCACGGCGATCATCGCCAGGGTTTCGCCCGGACTGACCCGGTGGTCCCGCGGCCCCTGGGCGATCTTGCCCGAATCGCGCAGCCAGGCAATGTAGGTGCCCGGCGGTGGATTCTGCTGGAAGAACTGCCGCACGCCACTGCTGATGGAACGGGCCAAGGCCTGTTGGTGGCTCGAAGACGACAGCTTCGAGGCTTCGTTGGCGTTGGAGATGAACCCGGTTTCCACCAGGATCGATGGGATATCCGGCGACTTCAGTACCATGAACCCGGCCTGCTCGACGCGCTGCTTGTGCAACGGTGTGACGCGGCCGATGTTGCTCAGGACCTTCTGGCCGACGTTAAGGCTGGAGGTCAACGAGGCCGTCATCGACAGGTCGAGCAGGACGCCGGCAAGCATCCGGTCCTTGTCGTCGAGGCTGACGTTGCCGGCACCGCCGATCAGGTCGGAACGGTTTTCGCTGTCGGCCAGCCAACGGGCAGTCTCGGACGTCGCGCCGCGGTCGGACAAGGCGAACACCGAGGCGCCGAATGCGGCGGCGGAAGGCGCGGCGTCGGCGTGAATGGAAACGAACAGGTCGGCGCCTTTCTTCCGGGCAATTTCGGTACGGCCGCGCAACGGGATGAAATAGTCGCCCGTGCGGGTCAATTCGGCGCGGAAGCCTTTCATGCCGTTGACCTGGCGCTGCAATTCCCGGGCGATGGACAGCACCACGTCTTTTTCGCGCTGTCCACGCGAACCCGAGGCGCCCGGGTCTTCGCCACCGTGGCCGGCGTCGATCACGACAATGATGTCGCGCTTGCCGGCCGGGGCCGGTGGCAGCTTGATCGCAGGTTCGGTCGGCGTCACCGGAACCGCAGGCACCGTGGCGACATTGGTCGGCGGCGGTGGCGGCGGTGCGGCGTCGGCCGGGTTGTCGAACAGATCGACCACCAGCCGGTTACCGTACTGGGCGTTCGGGGCCAGGGTGAAGCTCTTGGGTGTCACGGCTTTTTTCAGGTCGATGACCACCCGCAGGTCGGTCGGCGTACGCTGGGCCGAGCGCATTGCGGTAATCGGCGTGTTGGCGGTGGGCACGTTCAGCGGTGCGCCCAGGGTTGCACCGTTGATGTCGATCACCAGGCGATCCGGGGCGCTCAGGGTGAATACGCTGTGCTGCACCGGGCCTGTCAGGTCGAACACCAGCCGGGTATTGTCCGGCGCCCGCCACAGGCGAACGCTATTGACCTTTGTCTCAGCCACAGCATCGACGGCCAGTGCCGTAAGCAACAGTCCTACGACAGCAACCACCGCGCGAAAGCGCATACCAAACCCCATCATCTAATTAATTTTCCAAAGCCAAGGCGGCACACCACGACTCGCCACGCGAGCCTTGCGGTGTCAGTTTCAATGAACGCCCGCCGTTCTGCGCGCCAATGGTAATGGTCAGGTCAGGCTTTGGCAAAAAGCCTGCACCCTTCTGGGGCCATTCGATCAGGCACAAGGCGTCGTCTTCGAAATAGTCGCGTATACCGAGGAATTCCAACTCTTCGGGATCCACCAGTCGGTACAGGTCGAAATGGAAGGCGCGAACATCGCCGATCTCGTAGGGCTCGACCAAGGTGAATGTAGGACTCTTGACCGAACCGACATGGCCGAGACCACGAATGATGCCGCGGGACAGGGTCGTCTTTCCCGCGCCCAGGTCGCCTTCGAGAAAGATCAGGCCATGGCCTGCGGTGATCTGCGCGATGCAGGCACCCAATTGTGTCATGGCTTGTTCGTCCGCCACGTACAGGATTACTTCAGACACGGTGATTGCTCCTCCAACAACTGACGAATGGCCGGGATCAAATCGGTCGCCGCCAATCCTCGGCCCGCGCGACCGACCTGGACGCCGGCATTGGCATGCAGCCAGACCGCCAGGCAGGCGGCCTCGAATCCTTCCATTCCCTGGGCCAGCAAGGCGCCGACCACCCCGGCGAGCACATCCCCCAGGCCTGCGGTGGCCATGGCCGGATGGCCCTCGCCGCAGACCGCCAGGCGGCCGTCCGGGCTGGCGATCAGGCTGCCGGCGCCCTTGAGGATCACGGTGGCTGCATATTTTTTGCTCAATGCATGGGCCGCCGCCGGGCGATCGGCCTGCACTTGTGCGGTGGATATTCCCAGCAACCGCGCGGCTTCGCCCGGATGCGGGGTGATGACGCATTGCTCGGGCAGGCTGACCGCGCCGCCGCTCAGCAAGTTCAGCGCGTCGGCATCCCACACCTGGGGCAGCGACGCATTGGCCGCCGCCGACAGCAGGCTACGCCCCCAGGCGGCCTGGCCCAGGCCCGGGCCGACCACCAACACGCTGGCCTGCTTGAGCAAGCCCATCAGCTGGTTCGCCGAATGGGTGCCTTGCACCATCACTTCCGGCAGACGCACCAGCGCCGAGGCGACGTGCTCGCTGCGCGTTGCCATCGAAACCATGCCCGCGCCACAGCGCAGGGCGCTTTCAGCGCTCATCTGGATCGCGCCGCCAAACCCCCGGTCGCCACCAATCAACAGCACATGGCCGAACTTGCCTTTGTGGGACGTGGGGGATCGAGGCGCCAGACGCGGCAGATTGTGCGGCAAGAGCAATCGAGCGCTGGCAGGCGCCGACTCGACGAGGTCAGGGTCCGCGTGCAGGTCGTTGAACACCAGCTCACCCACCCGATCCGCTGCATCTCCGGTGAACAGGCCAAGCTTGAGGCCGATGAACGTCACGGTCAGGTCAGCCGCTACCGCAGTCCCCAGCACGCGACCGGTGTCCGCGCACAAACCAGAGGGGATATCCACCGCCGCCACCGGCAAACCGCTGACGTTGATCGTATCGATCGCCCGGACATACGGTTCGCGCACTTCGCCCGTCGTTCCCGTACCGAGCAAAGCGTCGAGCAATACACCGCGCAATTCGGAATCGTCCGCCCAGGGCTCTACCGGCACACCGACCGCTACGGCTTCGGCATGGGCATTGGCGGCGTCTCCCAGCAAGCGCCGGGGCTCGCCCACCGCCAGCACCCGCACCGACCAGCCGGCGCGGCGGGCCAAGGCGGCCACCAGATAACCATCACCGGCATTGTTGCCGTGGCCGGCCAACACGGTCAGCTCGGTCGCTTCGGGCCAGCGCCGGACGATCGCTCGCCAGGTGGCACGGGCGGCACGTTGCATCAATTCGAAGCCGCTGGTGCCCGCCGCGATGAGTTGTGCATCGAGGGCCCGGACCTGCGCGGCGCTGTACAGCGCGTCGGGAAAATCATCTTTAGTGTGCGGCATGCGTCTTCGGGCTCCGATGTCTGGCAGAATTATACGCATCTCAGCTCCGGTTTCTCTCGCCTCATGCCTGCCATTCCCACAGACCTTGCCACCCTCGCCCAATCCATCAAGGACTGGGGCCGCGAACTGGGCTTCCAGCAGGTCGGCATCAGCGGCCTGGACCTTGCCGAGCATGAGCAACATCTGCAACGCTGGCTCGAGGCCGGCTACCACGGCGAAATGGATTACATGGGCGCCCACGGCAGCAAGCGTTCGCACCCGGATGAACTGGTGCCCGGCACAGTGCGCGTGGTGTCCCTGCGCATGGATTACCTGCCGGGCGACACACAAATGGCGCAATTGCTTGGTGAGCCGGAAAAAGCCTACATCTCGCGTTATGCGTTGGGCCGCGATTACCACAAATTGATCCGTAAACGCGTGCAGCAACTGGCGGAAAAAATCCAGGCGGTCATCGGCCCTTTCGGCTACCGCGCCTTCGTCGACAGCGCGCCGGTGCTGGAAAAAGCCATTGCCGAGCAGGCCGGCCTGGGCTGGATCGGCAAAAACACCCTGGTATTGAACCGCAAGGCAGGCAGTTATTTTTTCTTGAGCGAGCTGTTTGTCGACCTGCCGCTGCCGGTGGATCCGCCCCACGGCACCGAGCATTGCGGAAAATGCACCGCCTGCCTGGACATCTGTCCTACCAATGCTTTCGTCGGCCCTTACGTATTGGATGCCCGGCGGTGCATTTCCTACCTCACCATCGAGCTGAAGAATGCCATCCCGGAAGAGCTGCGACCGTTGATCGGCAACCGGGTGTTCGGCTGCGATGACTGCCAGATCGTCTGCCCCTGGAACCGCTTCGCCCGGCCATCCGGCGAGAGCGATTTCAAGCCGCGCCATAACCTGGACAATGCAGCACTCGCCGAGCTGTTCCTGTGGGACGAGGAAAAATTCCTCAGCAGTACCGAGGGCTCGCCCTTGCGTCGCGCCGGTTACGAACGCTGGTTGCGCAACCTGGCGGTGGGCCTGGGCAATGCGCCATCAACGATTCCCGTACTGCAAGCACTGGAGGCTCGGCGCGACTATCCATCGGAGCTGGTGCGCGAACATGTGGAATGGGCATTGCGCCAACATGCCGAGCGTCAGACTTCGTCGTTATAGACGAACTTCGGCATCTCCCAGTGGAAGCGGATTGCCAGGAGCCGCAGCAGGAAACCGCCGAACAAGGTGATGAGGATCGCCTGCTCGTTCGGCAGTTGCAGGAAGACACACAACAGATAGCACCACGCCGCGGCGAACGAGACGCTGGCGTAGAGTTCGCGACGGAAGATCAACGGAATATCGTTACAGAAGATATCCCGCAGGATGCCGCCAAACACACCGGTAATCACGCCGCTGACCGAGGCCACCAACATGCCAT
The DNA here is from genome assembly GCF_025917275.1 of Pseudomonas agronomica. Taxonomy (GTDB): domain Bacteria; phylum Pseudomonadota; class Gammaproteobacteria; order Pseudomonadales; family Pseudomonadaceae; genus Aquipseudomonas; species Aquipseudomonas agronomica. The sequence goes on from NZ_JAOSHO010000217.1 coordinate 8,042, forward strand.
GGCCCATTTCCAGGGCCGTCATGCAGCCGATCAGCGTGAACGCCACCAGGCCCACGGCGTCGAGCACCAGGAACAACGAGCGCAGGTGGCGCATCCAGCGCGCCAGGAACACCGTCAACATCGCCGCTGCGGTGGTCAGCACCAGGTATTCCGGATGCTTGACCCACGTCAGCGGGTAGTGACCGAGCAGCACGTCACGCACCGAGCCGCCGCCCAGCGCCGTGACACAGGCGATCAGCACCACGCCGAACCAATCCATGCCCCGCCGCCCGGCGGAGAGCGCGCCGGTCATGGCTTCGGCGGTAATGGCGATCAGATACAGCATCAGCAACATTGACAACGATCCTTGAAGAACGAGCACGTCTA
>NZ_JAOSHO010000218.1 GCF_025917275.1 Pseudomonas agronomica
TGTGGGAGCGAGCTTGCTCGCGATGAGGCCGGCACATCCAACATCTTCATTAATGAAGAAAAGAACCTACTTTTACTCCGACCACCTCCGGTCCATTGGTTTGAACTCGCCCCCCGATCATCCGTTCCAAATGCACTCATTCAGACCCAAGGCCCCCGCTGCGCAATGCCCAGAATCCTTACCCAGCAAACCCCGGAAGAAGAACTGACCGAACACAAGGCCAAGCTTTTCGGATCCCCCAAGGAGCGGCTGGATTTCTATCGCCGGGAAATCCAGTACGAAACCAGCATCCTGGCCAATCGGACCGACGCCTACCTGGCTGCCCAGTCCTTCCTGGTGATTGCGTTCGCCTCGTGCATGGCCAATCTGAACCCCGAGTGGGGCAAGCTGTTTACGCTGATCGTGCCCCCATTCCTGGCGCTGCTCGGTTTCCTAAGCTCGCTCAATGCCTGGCCGGGCATTCGCGCGGCCTACGAAATCATCGACCATTGGCATTTCAAGCAAAGCGAATTGCTGCGCAGCGAACCGCTGATGGGCCTGGCCTACGATGAATCGCCGCTGTTCAGCGAGCGGGAGTCCACCCACAAGGGGTACCGCAAATCGCTGTTGTTTTCGGTGCGCACACCGTGGATCTTCGCGGCGTTCTGGGTGTTGCTCGGGGTCTACTCGGTCTTTATCCAAGTGACCGATCCCGGGGGCTGATCGCGGCGGCTCATTTTTGCCGGCGCTCATACCACGCCAGTGCAGGTTGGGTGCTGACCCCGTGGACCAGGATGCTAAGGGCCACCACTGACAGGGTCAGGTCGATGCACAGGCGCGCGGCCTCGGGCTGCAGGTCATGGTTCAGGGCATAGAACAGGTAGAACAGGCTGCCGATGCCACGTATGCCGAACCAGCCGATCAACAGCCGCTGCGGGTTGTCCAGCAATCGTCCCCAAGGCATCGCCATTACACTCAGCGGGCGAATCACCGCGAAGAGCAGGGCGCCGATGGCCAAGGCCCGCCAGTCCCAATGATTGGCCAGGACCACCCCCAGCAGCGTCACCAGGAACACCTCCATCGAGCGTTCCACCAGGCTGCCGAACGCCAACATGTCGCCCATCATCACCCCAGCCGCCAGTTGGCCTTCATCCAAGGCTTGGGTGTCGCCGTGCACGGCTTGCTCGGGATCAACGGCCTCGTGGCCGACCACCGGCTGCACCAGATGCTCGGCGGGCGGCGCGTTTTCGTCGGTGGATTCGACCTCCGCTTGTCGCAGCCCCAGGCCCGCGGCGAACACCGAGAGAAAACCGTAGCCTTGCACCGATTCCGCCGCGACATAGGCCAGGGCGATCAAGGCCAGGGCGAGGTAGTCATTGGGCGACAGCGTACTGTCGGCATTCTTGATGCGCATCGACAAGGTCAGCTTGCCGATCCCACGACCCAGCCAGTAACCGATCAGCAATCCCGCCGGCACTGCCCATAGCACGTTGCGCAAGGCCCACTCACCGAGAAAACCGCTGCCGTCCTGGCGCAACATGAGCAAACCGAGGATGACGAAGGGAAACGCCGTGCCATCGTTCAACCCGGCTTCCCCGGACAGGCCGAAACGCACCCGGTCATCATCACGGGCGTCGTTGACCTGCACCAGGGCGGCCAGCACCGGGTCGGTGGGGGCGAGCATCGCGCCGATCAGCAACGACACCCCCCAACCGAGCCCAAACAGGTAATGCAACGCCAGGCAGAGCCCGGCGATCGACAGAATCATCACCGGCCCCGCGAGCCCATAGGCCACTCGCCAACTGCGATTCTTTAGGGGCAAGCGCAATTTGAGCCCGCTGACGAACAACGAGAACACCACGGCCACTTCGGTCAGGTGCTCCATCCACACCGAAGAATCATCGACCCCCAGCCTCAGCAGCCCCAGCCCCGACGGGCCGATGGCAACCCCCAACGCCAGGCACACCGCCGAGGTGGTGACCGGCATCCAGCGCAGGTAGGAAGCGGTGAGGGCCAGGGTCAGCAAGACTGCGCCGAGCACGGCTACCCACACAGTGAAAATCATGATCGCTCCTTGGATGACGGTGCTTCACCTCGACGGGCTTGCTGCATTCGAGGGGCCAGGCGAAGCGAGGGTTCCACTGCAAATCACCGGCGTCCCGTTTATCCGACCGCTTTTCGGTCCAGGGGAATTTTTTAGCATTCGCAAGGCTCTGCAATGGAAGAGACGTGCTGATTCAGCGTCCTGCCGAGAACCCGAGAGGCCCTTATGACTGCGCTGACACCCCTTCAATCCCGGCCCGCCGTTGCGCAACCGATAACCGCTGCCGGCAATGTGCGCCAATGCTATGAACGACTGCTCCAAGGGCCTGACGATGCTGACAAGCAAGCTGTCGCCCAAGCCTTCCTGCAACCCTGCCTTGAAGAAGCGGGCGCGTTGCCCCGAGAAACCCCTGATGACCCTGCGGCGTTGCTGGCCTGGGTCGAGCAGCACAGCGCCGGCGTGGCCCGGCAATACGCCGACTACCTGGAGCGGCGCAAGAACGGTGGCCCCCGGGAGTTCTTCAGTGGCAAGGCTCATGCCCTGTATTTTCTCCAGGCCGTCGCCCCGACCAAGCTAGTGGATGGCGCGTGGCTGTATGGCGTTCTCCAGCATTGGCACGACCATCGCTTCGAAGGGCTGCTGTGCACCTATCTGGAAGAGCTTGGGGATGGCGTTCCCGCCCAGAACCATGTCGTGCTCTACCGCAAACTGTTGGCCGAACATGGCTTGCAGGACATGCCCGACATCGAGGACGAGCGCTACCTGCAAGGCGCGGTGCAATTGGCCCTGGGTTATGCCAGCGACGAATACCTGCCCGAGGTCATCGGCTACAACCTCGGCTACGAGCAATTGCCGCTGCATTTGCTGATCAGCGCCTATGAACTGAGCGAACTCGATATCGACCCGTATTACTTCACCCTCCACGTCACCATCGACAACGCCAGCAGCGGCCACGCCCACAAGGCCGTGCAGTCGCTGCTGCAATTGCTGCCGATGGAGGCGGGACGTGAATCGTTCTGGCAGCGCGTCACCCTGGGCTATCGCCTCAACGACCTGGGGCAGGGCAGCCGGGCGATCATCGAGTCGTTTGACCTGGAACGCGAACTTCTCGACATGCTTGAACGCAAGCGGCCGTTCGGCCAGCACATGCATTCCGACTACTGCAAGTTCGAGGGCAAGACCGTCAACCAATGGCTGGCGGAACCGGGGCAATTGGAAGGTTTCCTCAAAGCCATGCAGGACAAGGGCTGGATCAGGCGCCACGAGGACCCGCAGAACAGTCGCTTCTGGACCCTGATCGAAGGCGCGGGCGCGGCCATGTTCGGCGTGTTCAGCCCTTACGAAAAACAGTTGCTGCACGATTGGATTGCCGGCGACTGGCTGGACCAGCGCGGTCGCCCCGGCGCCCGCCGTAGCCTCGGCGCGGCGCATGAGCCGCCGGCACCGGCGCAAGACCCGGATGTCCTGAACCTTCAGCAGACGCTGCGCGGCAAGCCTCCCAGCGAGCAGATGCAGCTGCTGATGCCTTGGCTCTCGGCACGTTGCCACAGCCATCCGGCCGGGTTGTTCGCGACCCGTCGGTTCATCGAACTCAAGTCCGCCCTTCGTTAGGAGCCCTGCATGAATCAGGAAGATCGCCTGTCCGAACCCGACCTGGCGCTGTTGCAACTGGGTCGCCGCCTGCACGCCGACGGCTACCGTTTTATCACGCCGACGCCGTTGACCCATGAACGGGTCAACCAACGGCCCGGCAACGAACGCTCGAAGACCCTGCGGGATGTCTTCGGCTGGTCCCGGCCTTTCGCACCGGGGCTGATTTCCGCCGACGAGCAGCGTCAATTGCAGGAGGCCGAGGTGTTGGAAGAGCGCGATGGCCTACTGCGCAGCCGCGTGCGCTGGTCGAGCCTGGACGGCCTGCTGTTCGCCCATTCGCAGTTCCCGACCCAGGCCAATGACGCGGTGTTCTTCGGCCCGGACAGCTACCGTTTTGCCCATCTGATCCATACCCATCTGCAACAGAACTTCACCGCCGTGCATCGCGCCGTGGACATCGGCTGCGGTGCCGGCGTCGGAGCGATGATCATCGCCCGTGCCCGCCGCGAGGCCGAGGTCCTGGCCGTCGACATCAACCCGTTGGCGTTGCGCCTGTGCGCTGTCAACGCGGCGCTGGCCGAGGTTGCCAACGTCGAAATCGCCCGCAGTGATGTGCTGCGGGACGTCGAGGGCGATTTCGACCTGATCGTCGCCAACCCGCCGTACATGGCCGACCCCGCCGAGCGCGCCTATCGCCATGGCGGCGGAACGCTGGGCGCCGGGCTGTCGCTGCGGATCGTCGAGCAGGCATTGCCCCGGCTGACGCCAGGCGGCTCGCTGGTGCTCTATACCGGCGTGGCGATGGTCGATGGTCGCGACCCGTTCCTCGAAGCGTTGGGGGCGTGGCGCGATTCGGCGGAGTTTGCCTGGACCTACAGGGAATTGGACCCGGACGTATTCGGCGAGGAGCTGCTGACGCCGGGTTATCAGGACGTTGAAAGGATCGCCGTGGTGGCGTTGGTTGTCACCCGCACGGGTGCGGGTATCGGAGGGAACATCGATGAACAGGCGTCTGAAGTTCGGCATTGAAGAGGAATATTTCATCACCGACCTGCAAACCCGCCGCATGCCCGAGCAGCCGCCGGCGGCAGCGGTTGCGGCCTGTCGGGAGGAGCTGGGCAAGCATTTCGCCCACGAAATGTTCCAGAGCCAGGTGGAAATGGCTTCGCCCATCTTCCGCAGCCTGGCCGAGGCCGCCGATTACCTGGCCCAGGTGCGCAGCGGCCTGACCCAGCGGCTGGCGCCCCATGGCCTTGGCTTGTTGAGCGCAGGGTCGCATCCCATGGCGACCGTCGGCTTGCAACCCACCGACGAGCTGCACTTCCAGCAACTGTTTGACGATTACCAGCGCGTGGCGCGGCGCAGCGTACTGTCGGGCCTGCATGTGCACGTGGAAGTGCCGGCGGACCATGATCGGGTCAAGGTAATGAACGAGGTGTTGCCCTGGCTGCCGATGCTGTTGGCGTTGAGCGCGTCTTCGCCATTCTGGAACGGCGCCTACAGCGGCTTCAGCAGTTATCGCCAGGTGGCCTGCGATGAGTGGCCGCGCATGGGCGTGCCGGAGTTCTTCGAGGATGAAGCGACGTTCGATGGCTACGTCAACATGCTCACCCGCACCGGCTCCATCCGCCAGCCCAGCGATTGCTGGTGGGTGCTGCGGCCATCGTCGCGTTATCCGACCCTGGAACTGCGCATCTGCGATGCGTGCCCACGGATAGAAGATGTGTTGTGCCTCGTTTCGCTGTTTCGGCTGATGATTGCCCACGCCATCACCCAACCCGCGCCCGGTGTCCACTACAGCTTGATGTCCCACTGGATCCTCAAGGAAAACCGCTACCGGGCCAAGCGTCACGGCATCCTCGCGGAGTTTATCGTCGAGGGTCAGGAGCAACCCATGCTCATTGGCGAATGGTTGGACCTGGCCGAACAGACCTTCGGCGACACCGCCACTGCGCTGGGTGTACAGGACGTGTTCAAGCAAGCCCGCAGAATCATCCAGCAGGGCAGCAGTGCTGATCGGCAGGTGGTGCTCTACGAACAGGGGTTGCTGTTGGGCGATACGACTGAAGAGGCGCTGGGCCGGGTGGTCGATCAATTGCTGTCGGAAACCGCCGGCATGCCCGTCGCCGATCCGACCCTTGCGCAAGTAGCAGGTGGCCCATGAACAGCAAGAACCTCGACGATTACAACCGCATGCGCGATTTCGCCGCCACCCCGGAGCCGGCGGCGAAGCGCAAGCGCGGATCGACGAAAACCGCCCATGCCTTGCAGTACTGCATCCAGAAGCATGACGCCACGCGGTTGCATTACGATTTCCGCCTGGAGCTGGACGGTGCGCTGAAGAGCTGGGCGGTGCCGAAGGGGCCGTCCCTGGACCCGAAGGTCAAGCGCCTGGCGGTCCACGTCGAGGACCATCCGCTGGACTACGCGACTTTCGAGGGCAGCATTCCCGAGGGGCATTACGGCGCCGGCGACGTCATCGTCTGGGACCGGGGCGTGTGGATTCCCCAGGGCGATGTGCACGAAGCCTACGAAAAGGGCCGGCTCAAGTTCGAATTGCGCGGAGAAAAGCTCGCGGGCCTGTGGAACCTGGTGCGCACCCATATGCCGGGCAAGCAGGAGCAATGGTTCCTGATCAAGCACCAGGACGATGCGGCCCGTCCGGAAAGCGAGTACGACGTGGTGCAGGCCGAGCCTGACAGCGTGCTCAGCGACCGCACCATCGTGCCCAAGCGTCGAGGCAAGGCCGCTGCTGCAAAACCCGTCAAGCAGCCGGAAGAACCTGCCAAGCCGAAGTCGACGAAAAAAACGGGGAAGACCACCCTCAGCGGCGCCGTCGCCGCTCCGATCCCCGAAACCCTCAAGCCGGAACTGGCGACCCTGGTGGAAAGCGCCCCCGACGGCGACTGGCTCTACGAGATCAAGTTCGACGGTTACCGGGTCATGGCGCGCATCGAAAATGGCGACGTGCGCTTGATCACCCGCAACGGCCACGATTGGACGCATAAGCTGCCGAAACAGGCCGAGGCCCTGGCGGCGCTGGGCTTGGAATCGGCCTGGCTCGACGGCGAGATGGTCGTCGCCAACGAGCAAGGCGTGCCCGATTTCCAGGCCCTGCAAAACGCTTTCGATGCCGGCAGCAGCGGCAAGATCGCCTATTACCTGTTCGACCTGCCGTACCTCAACGGCATGGACCTGCGCAAAGTACCGGTGGAAGAACGCCGTGCCGCGTTGGCCGCCGTCCTCGAGGCCAACGAAGACCCCTTGCTGCGCTTCTCCGATTCCTTCGAAGAAACCCCCGAAGCGCTGCTCAACAGCGCCTGCCAGATGCGCATGGAAGGGCTGATCGGCAAGCGCCAGGGCAGTGCCTATGTGTCGCGGCGCAGCAGCGACTGGATCAAGCTCAAGTGCAAGAATCGCCAGGAATTCGTCGTGGTTGGCTTCAGTGACCCGAAGGGCGCCCGCAGTGCATTCGGAGCCTTGTTGCTGGGCCTGCATGACGTCGATAGCGGCGAGTTGCGCTATGCCGGCAAGGTTGGCACCGGTTTTAACGAAACCACCCTCAAAAGCATCTATCAGCAACTGCTGCCCCTCGAAACAAAAAAAGCCGCCGTGGTCAATCCGCCCACCGGCTATGACGCCAAGGGCGTGCATTGGCTCAAGCCGGAGTTGCTGGCGGAAGTGGCGTTTGCCGAAATGACCAAGGAAGGCTCGGTACGCCATGCCGTGTTCCATGGCTTGCGCAACGACAAGCCGGCCAAGGCGATTACCCAGGAGTTGCCGAAAACCGTGAGAAAGGCCGAGGCCAAGGACGATACAGAACCGGCGCCAGCCAAGGCGAAAGCCAAAGCCAAGCCCAAGGCTGCGCAGTCGCCAACGTTGGACGGCAAGGTCCGCATTACCCATCCCGATCGAGTGATCGACGCCAGCAGCGGCACGACAAAAATGCAACTGGCCGAGTACTACGCCAGCGTTGCCGATTTCATCCTGCCAGAACTGGCCGACCGTCCTGTGGCGCTGGTCAGGGCGCCGGATGGCATCGCCGGCGAGCTGTTCTTCCAGAAGAACCCCGAACGCCTGGCTATCCCCGGCATTACCAGCCTGGACAAGGACCTGACCGGGCAACCCATCATGATCATCAACAACGCCGAGGCGCTGATTGGCGCGGTACAGATGAGCACCGTTGAGCTGCATACCTGGAACGGCACGTCTGTCGATCTGGACAAGCCTGACCGCTTTGTCCTGGACCTTGACCCGGACCCGGCGCTGCCCTGGAAAAGCATGGTGGAAGCCACGCAACTGACCTTGTCGGTGCTGGATGAACTGGGCTTGAAGGCCTTCCTGAAGACCAGCGGGGGGAAGGGTATCCACGTTGTCGTGCCGATCACCCGCAAGTTGGGCTGGGATGAGGTGAAGGGCTTCAGCCATGCCATCGTCAGTCACATGGCCAAGCTGTTGCCTGATCGCTTTTCGGCGGTGTCTGGGCCGAAGAACCGGGTAGGGCGGATCTTCATCGATTACCTGCGCAATGGCCTTGGCGCCACGACTATTTGCGCCTACGCCGCCCGTACCCGCGAGGGGCTGCCGGTGTCGGTGCCGATCTACCGCGAAGAAGTGGCCGAGCTCAAGGGCGCCAACCTGTGGAACGTTCACAACGTCCATGAGCGGCTAGCCGAGGTGGGGCACGAGCCTTGGGCTGACTTGCGCAAGACCCGCCAAAGCATCACCGCCGACATGCGGCGGCGGATTGGGATGAAGAAGACTGTCAAGTAGCTTTTTTG
>NZ_JAOSHO010000219.1 GCF_025917275.1 Pseudomonas agronomica
GAGGCAGCCATCAAAATCTCGAATCAGGCCCTGAACTGCCCCAGGCTAGCCTTCAACTGCGCCGCCAGATTATCCAGCACCTTGCCACTGGCCGTCGTCTCAACCACCGCCTGGGCAGCTTTCTCGGCCTGGGCATGAATGGTCTCGACCCGACCACGCACCGCTTGCGCGCCCTGGGCCTGATGCGCCGCCGCCTGGGTCGCCAAGCCAATGGCGGCATGCACCTGTTCAACGGAAGCCTGCACCGACTGCTGCAGCCGCGCACTGTCACGCAAAACCGACAGACCTTCACTGGCTTGCCGCCCGGCCTGGCCAATCGCAGCCACTGCCTCCCGAGCCCCCTGCTGCAGGGCCACGATATGGGCCTGAATGTCACCGGTTGAACTCTGAGTCTTGCTCGCCAGCGCCCTAACCTCATCTGCCACCACCGCAAACCCGCGTCCGGTTTCCCCGGCGCGCGCCGCCTCGATGGCCGCGTTCAGGGCCAGCAGGTTGGTTTGCTCGGCGATGCCGTGGATCACCGTCAGCACCACTTCGATCTGCTCGCTCTGCTGGGCCAGCCGCTCGATGACCTTCGCCCCGGTGTCCACCTGCCCGGCCAGCGCCTCGATCAAGCTGCCGACCTTGGCCGAGGTACGAGTGGTTTCATCAGTGGCCTGACGGATCTCGACCACTTGCTGCAAGGCAGCCTGCATCGCCTGGCTTTCCGACGCCGCCTCATCGGCCATCTGCGACAGCGCCCGCAGGCTTTCGGCCACTTCATCGCGCTGCATGCCAGCCGCCGCGTCGGCACCGGAGTTGCGCAAGGTCATCGCGCCAATTTCCTGACCGGTACGCTGGGCCACATCGCCCGCCTCGCGCACGATAGGTTGCAACTTATCCACAAAGCGATTCACCGCCGACGCCATGTCGCCAATTTCATCCTTGCTGCTGATCTGCACACGCTTGGTCAGGTCGCCCTCGCCCGCCGCCAGGTCGTTCATCGCAGCGATCAACAATTTCAAGCGATTGACCACCCGACGCCCAAGCACCACGGCCAGCAGCACCAGCACGCCCAACCCCACCAGCGCCAGGCCCAGGCCGATGCGCCAACGCAACGTCCCCGCAGCTTCCTGCACGGTAGCGGTGGTGTTGGTCTGCATTTCGGTGGCAGTAGCCTGCGCCGAGCCCAGGCGGCCGCGCATCGCGGCGGCGCTGTCGGCAGCCGCGCCCTTGAGGCTGTCACCCACCAATTGATCACTGCTGGCAATCAACGCGGAGAACCGCTGATCCAGCGCCTTCAGGTCGGTTTCCACGGACGCGGTGGAAACACCCATCAGCACCTTGCCGATTTCCACCCCATTGGGGTTGATCGAGGCTTCGAGGTAGAACACCGATGGATCGTTCTTCGCCGCATCCAGCACTTTGTCCAGTGCCCGCTCGCCCTTGCCCTTTTCCAACAAGGCCTTGTTGATCGGGTTTTCCCGGTTCAGGTAACGCGTCAGGTGTTCACCGGCCGCGTCGTCATAGATGACGAACAGCACGTTGGGATTGCGCTGGGCCCGGCGGGCGAATTCGGACAGGGTCGGTACGTCACTGTCCCACATGGCGCGAGGCGCGACCGAGGCCAGGAGCTGCGCCATATCATTGGCGGAATCACGCAAGTCTTTTTCCAGGGTCGTACGCAGTTGGGCCTGCTCCTCCTTCAGACGCGAGGACAGACCGGCCGCCAAGCGCTGGCGAGTACTGGCGGACAAGCTGTCCAGGCTCGACGTGACTTCACGCCCAGCCTGCTCCAGCTCACCCGCCAGTTTCTGGCTGTCGGCGCCCAAGCGGGCGCCCAGGTCGGATTCAAGCGCCGTGACCGTGCTTCGGGTCAGCGCAACGGCGACCAGTACCTGCACCAAAAGGGCGATACCGAGCGTAACGAACACGGGCCGCAACAAACGGCTTTGTAACAGTGAGAGAACGGCCGACACTTGAAATCCCTCTACCAAACGCCATTAATTTGATGGCACTCGTGAAAGCGGTGCCTTGATGGTGAGGCATAGCAAGTGTCGTGCCGTCGGCCAGACAGAAACGACAAAGGGCTCCCTAAGGAGCCCTTTGTTTTTTACATCAACGACTTATCAGGCAAACGGATGACGCAGGACGATGGTTTCGTTGCGGTCCGGCCCCGTCGAAATAATGTCGATCGGCGCACCGACCAGCTCTTCGACGCGCTTGATGTAATTGCGCGCGGCCAACGGCAGCTCTTCCAGGGTCTTGGCGCCCACGGTCGACTCGGTCCAGCCTGGCATCTGCTCGTACACCGGCTCCAGGCCGATGTAGCTGTCGGCATCGGTCGGTGCGTCGATGACCGCGCCGTCCTGGTTCTTGTAGCCCACGCAGATATTGATGGTTTCCAGGCCGTCCAGTACGTCCAGCTTGGTCAGGCACAGGCCCGAGATGCTGTTGACGTCGATGGCGCGACGCAGGATCACGGCATCGAACCAGCCGCAACGACGGGCACGACCGGTGGTAGCACCGAACTCGTGGCCGCGCTTGGCCAGGAAGGCACCGACGTCGTCGAACAGCTCAGTCGGGAACGGACCCGAACCGACGCGGGTGGTGTAGGCCTTGGTGATGCCCAGGATGTAGTCCAGGTACATCGGGCCAAAACCCGAACCGGTGGCGATACCGCCCGCGGTGGTGTTGGAGCTGGTGACGTACGGGTAGGTGCCGTGGTCGATGTCCAGCAGCGAACCCTGGGCGCCTTCGAACATGATGTCCTTGCCGGCGCGGCGCAGCTCGTGCAGCTCGGCAGTGACGTCGAGCATCATCGGCTTGAGCAGCTCGGCGTATTCCATGCACTCATCCAGGGTCTTCTGGAAGTCGATGGCCGGCTCTTTGTAGTAGTTGACCAGGACAAAGTTGTGGTAGTCCAGCAACTCGCCCAGCTTGGCGGCGAAACGCTCACGGTGGAACAGGTCGCCGATGCGCAGGCCGCGACGGGCCACCTTGTCTTCGTAGGCCGGGCCGATACCGCGACCGGTGGTGCCGATCTTCAGTTCGCCACGGGCCTTTTCACGGGCCTGGTCCAGCGCAACGTGGTAGGACAGGATCAGCGGACAGGACGGGCTGATACGCAGGCGCTCGCGCACCGGTACGCCTTTCTCTTCCAGCTTGATGATTTCCCGCAGCAGCGCGTCGGGCGCGACCACCACACCGTTGCCGATCAGGCATTGCACGCCTTCGCGCAGCACGCCCGATGGAATCAGGTGCAGGACGGTTTTTTCACCGTCGATCACCAGGGTGTGACCGGCGTTGTGGCCACCTTGGTAGCGCACTACGGCGGCAGCATGTTCGGTCAGCAGATCAACGATCTTGCCTTTGCCCTCATCACCCCATTGGGTGCCCAGGACTACGACATTCTTACCCATAACACTTGTCCTCATTCGCGCAAACTTGGTGCCGGCTCCAGGCCGGCAGGAAAACTCAAGAAGCCAGCGGCAATACTTGCCAAAGCCCGTTCTGCTGAATCAATTGCCGGTCGCAGTCCGCTTCACGGGCGGCGGCCAAAGGTTGTCCAGGCAAGGCCTGGACGACACGCTGACCCTCACTGCGCAACTGGCAGACCGCCTGCCAGAGTGCCGCATCCGTACTGTCAGGCATCCAGATACCGCCAGACGGTAGCTCGACTTCAGCACGCCCCAGGGTCACCAGGGTTTTCAAATCGGTGGAAAAACCGGTCGCCGGACGGGCGCGACCGAAGTCGGCGCCGATGTCGTCGTAGCGACCGCCCTGGGCGATGGACTGGCCAACGCCCGGGACGAACACCGCGAACACCACGCCGGTGTGATAGTGATAGCCGCGCAGTTCGCCCAGGTCGAAATACAGCGGCAACTCGGGGAAACGCACCGACAGACGCTCGGCAATCGCCAATAGATCATCCAGCGCCGCCAACACCGGTGCCGGCGCGCCGGCCAGGCGCTCGCGAGCAGCGTCCAGCACTTCACGGCCGCCGCAGAGATCCACCAACGCCCGCAACATGCCGGACAGGTCGCTCGGCAGGCCTTCGGTCAAGCTGATGACCTCATCGATGGCCTTGCGCTGCAAGGCGTCGAACAACCGCTGCTCCACTTCCCCGGACAAACCGGCCGCACGGGCCAGGCCACGGTAGATGCCGACATGGCCGAGGTCCATGTGGACATCCGGCACATCAGCCAGTTGCAGCATGGCCAACATCAGGCTGATGACTTCCACGTCGCTGCTTGGGCTGGCATCGCCGTACAGTTCAGCACCCAGCTGAATCGGGCTGCGAGAGGATGACAAGGCGCGCGGCTGGGCATGCAGGACGCTGCCGGCATAGCACAGGCGGCTCGGGCCTTCGCGACGCAGGGTGTGGGCGTCGATGCGCGCCACTTGAGGCGTGATGTCAGCCCGAAAGCCCATCTGCCGGCCCGATTGCGGGTCGATAACCTTGAAGGTGCGCAGGTCCAGGTCCTGGCCCGCGCCGGTCAGCAGGGATTCCAGGTACTCGATATGCGGGGTAACGACGAACTCGTAACCCCAGCTCTGGAACAGATCCAACACCTGCCGACGCGCTACTTCGATACGCGCGGCTTCCGGTGGCAGTACTTCTTCGATGCCATCTGGCAGCAGCCAGCGGTCTACCGTTGCCATTACGCCATTCCCCTATGGTCCGGGCGGCCAGCTTTCGGGCTGGCCTTGAGTGAAGCAGAAAATGCCCGCGTCATGCGAAAAACCGCAAACAACACGCAAGGGCGACGTGACGAATGGCCCTGGATCGGCCTCGCCAAGCACTTTCCTCGAAAAACCTGTCGGGTCGTTCAACCCGACGCCTGCACCGCATAAACCACAATCGAACGCGCAGACGCAAAAAAGCCGGGAATTTCCCGGCTGCCGCATCATACACACGTTTTCCCAAAGGATCACCCCGCCCGACGTTTTAGCCGCCGGGCGGAGTGCCTCAGGTCAACGTCGTATCAAGGCTTGGCCTTTTCCAGGTAGTGGAAAAAGTCGCTGCTTGGGTCCAGGACCATGACGTCGGATTTGTTCGCAAAGCTTTCACGGTAGGCGCGCAGGCTACGGTAGAACCCGTAGAACTCCTGATCCTGGCCATAGGCCTTGGCGTAGATCGCAGCGGCCTGGGCATCACCATCACCACGGACCTCTTCCGACTCACGGTAGGCTTCGGCCAGCAGCACGCGGCGCTGACGGTCGGCGTCGGCACGGATGCCTTCGGCCAGCTCGTTACCCTTGGCGCGGTGCTCGCGGGCTTCACGCTCACGCTCGGTGCTCATGCGTTCGAACACGCTGCGGTTCACTTCCTTCGGCAGGTCGATGGCCTTGACCCGGACATCGACCACTTCGATACCCAGCTCTTTTTCCGCCATCGCGTTCAGCGAACGGGTGATGTCGGCCATGAGCGCATCACGCTCACCGGATACCACTTCATGCAGGGTACGTTTACCGAACTGGTCACGCAGGCCCGATTCCAGGCGACGGGACAGGCGCTCGTCGGCGATCTGCTTGAGACCGGAAGTCGCGGTGTAGAAGCGCTCGGCATCCTTCACGCGCCACTTGGCATAGGCATCGACCATCACGGCTTTCTTTTCCAGCGTCAGGAAGCGCTGCGTCGGTGCATCGAGGGTCATCAGGCGGCCGTCGAACTTGCGCACCTTGTTGACGTACGGCACCTTCACATGCAGCCCTGGCTGGACATCAGCCTGGACCACGCGACCGAATTGCAGCAACACCGCACGCTCGGTCTGAGCCACGATGTAGAAGCAGTTCCAGGCAGCGATCGCCACGACGACACCGACAATAAGGGCGATCAGCGATTTATTGCTCATCAGCGACTCTCCCTGGTACGTGCTTGCTGTTGCTGCAGGTCCGCCGCCGCGCGGGCATTGGCTTCATTGCTGGCGGCTGCCGCGCTGGTTGGCGGCGTGCCGGTATTGCGGCTGCCCTCGACCATCTTGTCCAACGGCAGGTACAGCAGGTTGCTCTGGCCGTTCTTGTTACCGGTCACGAGGACCTTGCTGGTATTGCTGAAGACCTCCTGCATGGTGTCCAGGTACAGACGCTGGCGGGTCACTTCAGGGGCCTTGCGATACTCGGCGACCAGCTTGGTAAAGCGATCCGCCTCACCCTTGGCGCGAGAGACCACTTCGTCACGATAACCGTTGGCGTCCTCGATGATGCGCTGGGCCTGGCCACGAGCTTCCGGCACGACGCCGTTGGCATAGGTCTCGGCCTGGTTGCGCGAACGCTGCTCGTCTTCACGGGCGCGGATCACATCGTCGAAGGCTTCCTGGACTTCGCGCGGTGCCGCTGCGCTCTGGACGTTGACCTGGGTGACGGTGATACCGGTGCGGTAGGTATCGAGGAAGCGCTGCAGGCGCTCCTTGATTTCGCTGGCCATCAGTTCACGGCCTTCAGTCAGCACCTGGTCCATGGCAGTGGAACCCACCACATGGCGCAAGGCACTTTCAGTCGCGTGTTGCAGGCTGATTTCCGGCTGATCGACGTTCAGCACGAAGTCCTGCAGGTTGGTGATCTTGTACTGCACGGTCAGCGGCACTTCGACGATGTTCTCGTCTTCGGTCAGCATCTGGCCCTGCTTGGTGTAGGCACGCTCACGCGTGACGTTCTCCATGTACTTCTGGTCGATCGGCGGGAAATAGATGTTCAGGCCCGGGCCGACGGTTTCGTAGTACTTGCCGAAGCGCAGCACCACGGCCTGCTCCTGCTCATCCACGACATAAACCGCGCTGTACAGCCAGATCGCCGCGAGCACGACAAGGCCGATGCCGAGCAGGCCGAAACCGCCGCCCTTGCCCGGACGGCTGCCGCCATCGTCACCGCGTTTCTTACCACCACCGAACAAACCGTTCAGGCTTTCCTGCAGCTTGCGGA
Source organism: Pseudomonas agronomica (assembly GCF_025917275.1). Lineage (GTDB taxonomy): Bacteria > Pseudomonadota > Gammaproteobacteria > Pseudomonadales > Pseudomonadaceae > Aquipseudomonas > Aquipseudomonas agronomica. The sequence continues at coordinate 6,904 of NZ_JAOSHO010000219.1, forward strand.
AGGCCTCGTCGAGATCCGGTGGTCCCTTGCGGTCGCCGTTGTTACGACGCTTGCCGCCCCAGGGATCCTGGTTATTCGAGTTGCCACCCGGCTCATTCCAAGCCATAGCGCTCTCCATCTGATAAAGCAAAGACGCACCCACGGCGCGCCGGCCAATGCTACAGAATGCCTGACACAGCTTTCTCAGGCTTTTATTGCAAAGTGTGTTGCTCGATGAATTCCATCGGTTGCAGCCCTTCACGACTGACCAGTCGGTTCAGTTCCGACCGTGGCAGGCGAACGGCCAGCAGGCAAGCGCCTTCTTCGTCGTGTTCTTCTTTCTGTACCGCACCCAGCTCGAAAAACTGGGCACGCAGCCGGGCAAAACGCTGCGGCAGCTTCAGGGTGCCAACAAACAGGTCATCGCCCAGCAGCTCCGCCACGGCCTGCTTGAGCAGGTCCAGGCCGCTGCCATCGCGAGCCGAGAGCCAGACCCGTTGCGGCTTGCCATCGGCATCGCGCTGGATCTGCGGCTCGACCCCTTCGAGCAAATCGAGTTTGTTGTATACCTCGAGGATCGGCAAGTCCTGGGCCCCGATCTCGCCCAGCACCACCATGACCTGCTCGATCTGCAGCATCCGGTCCGGCTCGGCGGCATCGATGACGTGCAGCAACAGGTCGGAGTTGCTCGACTCTTCGAGCGTAGCCCGGAAAGCCTCGACCAGTTTGTGCGGCAGGTGACGGATGAATCCCACGGTGTCGGCCAGCACGATCGGCCCGAGGTCGTCCAGGTCGAGCCGGCGCAGGGTCGGGTCGAGCGTGGCAAACAACTGGTCGGCGGCGTAGACGTCGGATTGGGTAACGTTATTGAACAGGGTCGATTTGCCGGCGTTGGTATACCCCACCAGTGAAACCGTCGGGATGTCGGCGCGCTTGCGGCCGCGTCGCGACTGCTCGCGCTGGCTGCGGACCTTCTCCAAGCGCCCCTTGATCTGGCGCAGGCGAACCCGCAACAGGCGCCGGTCGGTTTCAAGCTGGGTTTCACCCGGCCCGCGCAGGCCGATACCGCCCTTCTGCCGCTCAAGGTGAGTCCAGCCGCGAACCAGCCGCGTGCTCATGTGTTCAAGCTGGGCCAGTTCGACCTGCAGCTTGCCTTCATGGGTACGGGCACGTTGGGCGAAGATATCGAGAATCAGCCCGGTGCGGTCGATCACGCGACACTCGAAGACGCGCTCGAGGTTACGTTCCTGGCTGGGCGTAAGGATGTGGTTGAAGATCACCAGATCGATATGCTCGGCCTTGACCAGGTCGCGCAACTCCTCGACCTTGCCGCTGCCGATCAGGAACTTGGCGGTTGGCCGATGACGCGGCACGTTGAAAAACGCGACGGTCTCGGCGCCGGCCGAAATTGCCAATTCCTGAAACTCCTGCGGATCTTCGCGCGCC
>NZ_JAOSHO010000022.1 GCF_025917275.1 Pseudomonas agronomica
GTTTCAGTTCGCTGCCGTCGGGGTTGAGGCGACGACTGATCAGGTGCAAATCGTCGGCGTATCCGTAGCGGGTGGTGCGCCCCAGTTCGTCCCGCTCGGCGATGACCTTGCCGTAGGCGTTGTAGCTCCAGGCGCGGGTCGCGCCGCTGGGCAAGGTGGTTTGCAGCAAACGGCCCACGGCGTCCCATTGGTAATGGGTGATGGCGCCGTGTTCGTCCTGGCGGCTGGCCTGCCGGCCGAGCGTGTCGTAGGTGTATAGAAGCTGACTGCCGTCGGGCAGGCCTTCTTCAACTAATTGACCGAGGTTGTTCCAAGCCAATGAGTGAGAGCTACCGTCGGGGTGGCTGATGAGCCTCAGGCGCCCCTGGTCGGTGTAGTGGTAGTACGTGATGTTTCCGTCAGGATCGATCTGCCGGGTTATATCGCCCTGCCGATTGCGGCGGTATTTCCAGCTGGCTTTGCCGCGATGTACATCGCTCACGAAGCCGTTGATGTGTTCGTAGACGACCGCTTCGTCTTCCGGCGGGATGACGGCTGTGAGCAAGCCATCCTCGTCGTAGCGGTATTCGGTCACGGCGCCCAGCGGATCTTTTTCTGCGATCAACTGGCCCTTTTCGTTATAGGCCTTTCGATGTTGCGCGCCGTCCGGATCGGTCTTGCTGATGAGCCGGGCCTTGTCGTCGTGGGTGTAGATCTCTTCACTGCCGTCGCCATGGGTAACGGTGACGCTGCCCTTGTCGTCCCAGGCATAACTCGCATGCATTTGCGAGAAGCTGGCCCAGTGACGAACGCAACGGGCCTGCTTTCCCTGGTTCTCCCACTCCCAGAAAAAACTGGCGCCACCGGCTAGTTGTCGTTCGATGATGACGTGTTGCTCGTCGTAGCGATAACGCTCGGTCTCCCCGCTGGCGTTGGTCGCCTCGACCAGACGATGCTGGGCGTCATAGTGGTAGGTGACCAGCGTCTGGACGGTCGTCCAGCGCCGTTCCAGCATGTTCTGAGCATCAAGTTGTTGGTAATCGACCGCGACGATGCGACTGCCGTTGTAGCGCAAGAGCAGCCCGCGCCCGGCACCGTTGTCCAGGCGCTTGATCTGCCCAAGCACGTCGCGGGTAACGCGCAGCCTGTTGCCATAGCTGTCGCTGATGGCAACCAAGCTCGCGCCATCGTTGTGCAGATGAAAGTGATAGAACGAGGGGCGCTGGCCTGCTTGAGCCACGATCAGCTCGTTGGGGACGTCACCCAGGTAAATAGCCGCGCGGGACAGGCTGTTGGTAATCGTTGGACGTTGCTTGGTCGGGCGCGGGAAGCGGATGGATCGATTTTCGTGATCGGTCCAAACGACTTCTTCACCAGTGATTTCAAGCCGATGGGCCAGTGCGTGGCTCCAGCCGTAACCCAGGCCGCAGTCGATTTCCACTGCGCTGGTTCGGTACAGGCGAGTCCACTCGAACGGCAGCAGGCCATTGAGTTGGCCATCGTTGAGCGTCAACAACTCTTCGCCGGTCACCATCGAGACCGGGCATTTGTCGGTGCAGGTACGGGCGGCGGGCTCGGCGCTCTTGCCGGTCGGCGTCGTCGCCTGCTTCGAAGCATCGTCGACCGACTTGCCAGTGGCGATCCTGGTGTTCCTCTTGCCATCGATGCGCAGCTCGACCGTGCCTTTTTTCATGGGCGCCGCCGTGCCCCGCACCGCAACCGGAATGTACTTGGCCACGTACCCCATGAAGTCGCCGATGATGGCAAACACTGACTCTACGAAACCGATCACCGCCTTGAGGATGATTTCCCCGTATTTTTTCAACCGTGCCGCGAGATAAATGACCCCGGTACCCTCGGCAACCACCGTCAGGACAATTGCCAGCACGATGTCGATCACGATTCCCATGACCGCAGCGGTGGTCATCCTTGCGGCATCGCCGGCCATTTGCATCGGCGGCAGGCTTGCCAACCAGATCAGCGCACAACGCATCATCAGGAAGAGCGCAGCCTCGTCGCTGGCCAGCAACATGGCCTTTTTCATGACCTCGGGTGCTTGTCTGGCAACTTCGATGAGCCGATCAGCCCCTTCGCCCAGTTCAACGACAAACCTCGCCGGGTCCTGCAGCATTTCCAGCACCAGGCTGATGCCGTCCCACACACCCTTGATGGCCTCCCAGCCGCCTTCGAGGATGCCGCTGCCCACCGCCAGGGCCGTGCCGGACAAAGACAGGCTCGACCATTGCTGCCTGTGCCCCGCCGGGCCTTCCCATTTATTGCGCAGGAATTTTTCCAGCTCGCCCGTCAGCCCGTCATAAGTGCTGAACAACGCGTCGATCTGGGCAGGCGTGACTTTGCTGTGCACGCGTATCTGGTAGTACTTGCCGGGTACTCCGTCGGTCCAATTGGCCTTTCCCTGGGCGTCGAGCCTGATTTTGCTGGTGGCCCCACTGTCCACGTCGACAATTTCAACGTCGATATCGCCGATCGGGATGTCGTAGACCGACTCGAATTTGCTCTCGATCAGCAACGGCCCCTTCAGCGGACACCGCGCTACATTCGAGTTGAATTCGCCGTCAGTCATGGCCACGGTTTTTTGGCTGTCACCGACTTTGATGACCCGCTCCATGCCCATCAGAGAAGGCAAGTCGTTGAGTCTGCTGACGTCATCGGCCCACTGCGAATACCAGGCCAGGGTCTGCTCTTGATAGCGCTTCAAACTGTCCTTGAAGGTCGCAAGTTCTTCATCGACGAAAGCAATGTGATCCGTTGCGGACATCAACATTGCTCCAGGATCAGCTCGTTCAGTAGGGTTGCCTGCAGTGTTTCCTGAACCTTTGCACGGCTTACGCAGCGACTGACTTTCAATCTCAGATTGTCCGTGGGCCAAGCGCTATAAAGATCCAGGCGCTCCTCCTCAAGCCACTGCATCAGGCCGTCCACCAGTGCCGAGGGGTTCTGCTCCGTCAGTGCGTCCGACAGCTCCTTCGGCACCTCCCACCACGGCCAATCCTTGACCGCCGGAACCTTCCTCGCAGGGATCTCCAAACATTTGCCGTTGATCAAATAACGCTCAAACACCGGCAACATATCCCCGGCGGCTTCACCGAGGTGTTCGAGGATCGGATGGATGAAGCGCCCATCCCAGAAACGGAAGAAGACCTCACTGCTGTCCGGCATCTTCACTTGCGTGAGGCTGCGCAGGTGCGCCAACACTTCTTTCGGATCGCGCCGGGAAACGGCCAGCCAGCCCCAGTCGAGGCTGTCGGTTTCGGCAATCCAGGACAGGAATGCCGAGCCGGGGTCGAGTTCGGTCACGTAGGGCATCACGGCTTGCCAGGTGGCGTAGGGGGTGTCGCTCCAGACGGGTTGCAACGGATGGAGCGGGACCGAAGTGCGAAGGGCTTGCAGCGCATCGGCCTCGCTCGCCGCACTGATGATCAGATAAAGGTGCTCGTTTTCCTGCAATGGCTGTTGCGCCAGCCATGTCCTGGGGTCGAGTGGTATGAACGTCGGGGTGGCCATTGGGCTCTCCTTGCCGAAGGTGCGAGGCCGGGGGTTGCCCCGGTGAGGGCCGCACATCTATCAAGGAATGAGCCAGGTTTCAGGAAGGCCCGTGAACAGCCGGGCTGAAGCGTTTTTTGGATGTTTGAAGGCAAGTCGCGCGGGGCGAAAGCGCATGGAAAATTGCGCAGTGCTGCGCCAGTTCTTACGTAGAGGAGACAAAACGGAATTCACAGCCGCTCACTGCAAAAATGACGTCGCGAACGCGTCTTTCCGCGCAAAAAAGTCGTACTAATGAAATTTTTTGTACCGTTTCAAGGACGGCTTGAAGTGCTTCAAATACTTTCTCATGGACGCAAATCCTGCACCTACTAGATTAGTCCGCTCAATGCAGTGGAGACCTTTGAAAAATGATCGTTCTGAACAGGGAAGTGGGCGAAGCGCTACGACGAGACAAATACGTCAACGTCCGCGGTGGAGACTTCAATCTCTACGGTCATTTCGGCGACTTTGTCCGGCTGACCAAAAGCTGGGAAAACATGGAGCCCGACAGTTATTACGGCCAGGCCGAGTCAGGCATGCGTTTTCGCCGCTACAGCGACTTTGAATACAACCCCGCGACCCGTGAACTCAAGCAGCTCGAACACCGGGCCTACGTCCAGTCCAAGGCCAACAACAGCTATGTCGGCGGCTTGGAGCGACACTTCCAGGACTTTTCCAATGAAGTGATCAACTCGCCCGTGATGCGCAGCCTCATCGACACGGACTTCGAGGTGTACAAGAACGTCCTGCCGCCGGAGTTGCATGATGAAGTCTGGCAGTGCCAGATCCATCAGATCCGCATCGAGATCAAGCCGGGCAAGCAATTGGAAATCACCCCTGAAGGCATTCATTGCGATGGCTACCCGTTCAGCGGCGTGCATTTCTGGGGTCGTCACAATGTGGCGGGCGCGGAAAGTCGCCTGTACAGCGCTCAGGAAGAGCAACTGGCGGCAACCACTTACGAGGATATCCTCGATACGACATTCTTCCTCGACCGCGACATGCGCCACTATGTGACCCCTGCCCGCAACGTCCATAGTCATGAAATGGCGTTCAGGCAGATTCTGGCGATTTCGTTTTCGCGGCCCGGGACCGCTTTCGACATTGTTCGCTGAGCAGCTCGAGCCCTTGGATGATTCGGTGCAACAAGTGCTGTTGCGCCGGGCCATGGTCAGGGATGCCGAACGACTGGAGCAGTTCTTTCGCGGTTTTGACGAGGTGTCATTCTGCGAGTGGCAGGATGCCCGGTTCTTGCGTGGGGTGTTGTTGCAGGAAACCACGACCGCGTACATGGCCTTCGATGCCCAGGGTGAAGTCGTGGGTGCGGTGATCGGCGGTATGCTCGGCACGCGCGGAACGATCAACCACCTGGCCGTCAGCCCCAGGCACCGAACCCAGGGCCTCGGGCAGCGCCTGGTGGAAGCGGCATCGGCCGACATGAAACGGGTAGGCGTGCTGCGCATGTTCCTGTTCGTCGACGAAAGCAACCTGGCCGGCAAGCGTTTCTGGGCTGCCCAGGGGTTCTGCGAGCCCCGGGGCGAAATCACTTTCGAGAGGGATTTATGAACAAGACTTCCAGCCAGCCGCTGGCGGTCGAACCACAAGCCTCACGAACCTTTGCTGAAGCCAGTCCGGTGGTAGCAGGTTATTTCACGGTTTCGTTTGTGTTCGGTCTGATGGCAGTCAACGCCGGGTTGCCCTTGTGGCTCCCGGTCGCGATGTGCCTGTTCGTGTACGCCGGCGCCTCGCAATTCGCGGCGCTGGCGTTGATTTCCAGTGGCGCGTCGTTGACCACCATCGTGTTGACCACGTTCCTGATCAATGCCCGTCACATGCTGATGTCGGTCTACATGGCCAAGGCACTGCGTGCGCTGGGGCTCAGTCGTTTCGAGCGCTGGTGCTATGCGGTGGGGCTGACGGACGAGTCGTTCGCCTTTCACAGCGTCAAGCTTGGCAGCGGGGCGCCGGTCAGTGTTCGCTACCTGATCGGTTTCAATTTGTTCTGCCATACATCCTGGGTGCTCGGCGGCTTGCTGGGCGCCATCTGCGCCCAATACGCGGCGCACCTGATCAAGTATCAGCTCGACTACGCCCTGACCGCCATGATGCTCTACGTACTGGTTTCGTTGTGCAATACGCGCAACAAGCTGATCGCGGCGTTGGCGGCAGTCGTCAGCATGGGCGCGCTGAGCCTGGTGGGCAGTTCGCCGTTCAATGTCTTCATCGCCACGTTCGTTGGCTGCGGGGTAGGCGTATGCCTGACCAAACGTTCCTGATCCTGGCCGTTGCGCTGATGATGGCGGTGACCTTCCTGCCACGGGCCCTGCCACTGCAGGTCAATACCGAAAACTGGCCGCCCTTCGTCGCCCGCGCCCTGGAGTACCTGCCAGTGGCGATCGTTGCCGCCATCAGCCTGACGCCGTTGTTGATCAAGGATCAGCACATCCAGCTCGACCGCCCCGAGTTCTATGCTGCGATTCCGACGCTGCTATGTGCGTATTTCAGCCGCAACCTGTTTCTCAGCGTAGCGGTGGGGACGGCGGCGTATATCGCGCTCGGCTCGTTCCTGTAGCGTCAGGTCGACTACGTCGTGCAACGCCTGGTCGGACAGTTCGGGATTGTTCACCGCCAGGCGGACTTCCAGGAAGTCCTCGAAGTCCGGGAAAATAGCCAGGCCGTTGCGAAGCGCAGCGTCGCGGGACACAAGGCCCAATCCATCGAGTTGGGTGATCAGCGACAGCGTCAGCGTTTCGCTGCAGGAATAAACCATTCGCTGGCTTGGCCCATATTCGCCGAGACCCGCGTCGAGAAAGCGAAGAAAGCTGTGGGAATACGGACATTCTTGCGCAGGACGCACCTGGAATTTGTCGCCCAGCAGACCCAGGGAATCGTCTTCGTCACCACAGTGGGCGCCAACCACCTGCACCTGTACATCCGGCATCGGAATGCTGGAAAAACCGCTCTGTTGTCCGATCAGGATCGCCAGGTCAAAGTCTTCGTTCTTGAGTTTGCTCAAGTTCTCCATCGATTCGGCGTAGCTGAATTCCAATTGGTAATGAGGAAAGACTGCGATCAGGCGATCGATCATCCGTCGGTTGAACTCGCCAGGCAGGGTGGTATTGAGCGCCACCTTCAGGCTGCGTTGCATGGGCGTCTTGAGCGCCGTGACTTTCTCTTCCAATTGCCGAGTGGCCGCAAGGACCTGGTCCATGAAGGGCGTCAGTTCCGAGCCTTGGCTCGTCAGCGTCAGGCCTTTGTTCGAGCGTCGGAACAACCTGAACCCGAACTGCTCCTCGACCTTGTTCAACTGCGCCGCCAATGCCTGCACCGTAAGGCACGACTGCTCCGCCGCCGCCGACAACGAACCGGTCTGAACGATGCGCATGAGGTTACGTAAGGTTCTGCTATCCATGAGGTAATGCCCTCTGCTCAAGTGGGCTCGCTATTTGATATGCACCCGGCCCGGGCCCGGCGGTGCGATGGTGGCTATCATCAAGCACCTTGCCACGGTTGTCGCGGTTTTGTAGCGAAAAGCGCCGGCAGGCGATAACTGGAGCTTATGTGGGATTTGAGTTTTTTGCCGGTTTGGCTTGCCGGGCCGTTTATCAAAAGAATCGCGCCAAGATGTACTTCGGTATTTTTCGTTCGTTTGCGAATTAAATCTTAAATTTAATCCATATGTGTACTATTCTTTAGGCGTCAATCAGCAACAAGGGAGCCAAACCTCATGGCGACTTCGTCCATTACCCTCAACGCACAGCAACAATTGGACTCCCCGGACGCGGGTCGAGTCGCGTTGAAGTTTTTCTTCAATCTCATGGAGCTGTGGGGCTGCAGCGTCGAGCAGCAGCGCACCTTGTTGGGCAAAGTAGGAAACACGACCTTCTACAAGTACAAACAGCTGCCCGATAACGTAAGGCTGCCGCGAGACACCCTCGAGCGCATTTCCTATCTCATGGGAATACACAAGGCGTTGAGCATCATCTTCAGCAACAGCCGGGACCGTGCGTATCAATGGGTCAGCAGCCCTAACACCGCTGCGCCGTTCAATGGCCAGTCGGCGTTGTCGTACATGCTCGCGGGGCGGGTAGTAGACATCGCCGATGTGCGGCGATACCTCGATGGAGTGCGCGGTTAATGACGCCACCTCTGGCGGACCCGCAATGGAAACGGGCCTATCGGATCGTGAACAGCAGTTTTCCACCGATCACGCTGTTCGAAGATGTGCTCGATCCGGAAGACCTGCCTACAGCCTATGCCTTGGAAGCATTGACCAACGACCGGCTCATGGAAGAAGCCGGCGTGCTCTCCCGGGTGCGTCCCGAAGACCGCGTCTCCGGGCCGGGTTCCTCACCGGTGATGGCTGCGTTTACCCATATCGGCAAAAGCAGCCGCTTCAGCGATGGCACCTTCGGCGTCTATTACGCCGCCAGCAGCCAGGAAGCCGCGATTGCCGAGACGTGTTATCACCAGGCCCGGTTCCTGGGGGCTACCAACGAACCGGATCTGGAATTGACGATGCGCACCTACGTCAACCAGGTGATCAAACCCCTGCACGACATCCGCCACGATTACCCACACTTGCACAACCCCGACCCTGGCGCCTATGGCCCGTCGCAGGTATTCGCCCGCGAACTGCGCGAAACATTGTCTTGGGGGCTGCTGTACAACAGCGTCCGCCTGCCTGGCCACGAATGCGTCGCTGCATTTCGCCCGCCTGCGGTGTCGATCCCGGTGCAAGGCAAGCATATTCGGTATGTCTGGAGCGCCCAGAAGCGGGAGATTTCGTTTGTGTTCGAGGTGAGTCAGGTATGAGAGAGCCAGCAACCTGATTCACACCGAGTAACCCGTGGCGAGGGAGCTTGCTCCTGCTGGGCTGCGTAGCAGCCCCGGTTGTATGTCAACTTGCTGCGATCAGCGCTTGTTCTTCCAGCCATATTTCCTGAACGAATGGATCTGTAATCACGTAGATCCCATGCCCGCGACGCATGATGATATTTTCAGCCACCAAGGCAATTACCACGGGTTGAATTTCTTCAATACGAACATCCCGACCCACGGCTTTTGAATATTCTGCTGCCGCGTCAGCGGAAAAAATGCCGCGAGCATCTCCAGTTGTCGAAGCGATCTTATTGAAGATGGCTTGAGCCAGGCTGCCCAATTGCTCAACCTTCTCGAGCTCTATATTGGCCGCGGCGGAGCGCAGCGTGCTGGCGATGACGGGCAAGAACAGGTCTGGATTACCCTCTTGTTGCAAGACTTGCCTAAGGGCCTTGAGCATTTCTTCCGGGCGATTGCCAAGTGTATTGAAAGCTTCCGTTGCGACTTCAAGCGACGGTAGTTTGTGCGGGCTGACAGTCATTGCCAGGCGGTTCAACAGATACTCGACATAATCGCCCTTCAAGACGGGATACGCCGTAGAGGTAGCGCCGGAAAAAGCCTGGTTACGTTTTGCTGTGAGTTCGCTGACCTGTGCGCGGTGAGAGCCGGTGCCGATGAACAGAAAGTAGCCAGGGGTATTGGGACGAGGGTTGATGGCGTCACGCGCGGCTTTCAGCGCGAGCAACATCTGGTTGCCGTCTTCAGAGGCGATGGCGTGTTGTACCTCATCGACGATAAGCACCAAGTCTGTCCTGGCTTGATCGACAACTTCGGCGAACGCTTGCGCAAGCGTCGTGCCTCCAACATCGCCGACGCCTTCAAGTTTGAACCCGAACTTGAATCCTGCCGCGCCGATATCGACGCCGCCGACCCGCTTGAGTTTTTCAAGCAGGCCAGAGGCAGGTGTCTGTAATTGCTGCAGCGTTTTACGAATGGCATCGTGCAATAAGGTGGCCGGATTGGCGAGGGTATCGCTCCAGAGATCCACATAAATGACCAGCGCACCCTCTTTTTCCAGGGCTGGGATCAGGTCACTTCGCAAAAAAGTCGTTTTTCCGGTTCTGCGCAGCCCGGACAGAAACAGACCAGAACGCAAACCTTCGTCAAGGACGCCTGGATTCAGAAGCTGGTTGGCCATGCTTTCAGCCAGTTCGGGACGCTGGAAAATGCTGCTCATGCAATTATCCTGTTTTATGGACGGACCATAATTATTGCTGAGCCATAATTTAGCATAAGATTTTGCGGAGGCTGGAAGCGAGTGAGTGCAGCCCCGGTTGATCAAATCTTGAACTGCTGCACCGAAGCCTGCATCGAACCCGCCGCGTCGTTCAACTGATCCGCCGTTTGCGTCAGGTTGTGAATCGAACGGGTGTTCTCGCGGGACTGCTCGGCAATCGACTCCACCCGCTGGGCCATCTCGTCACTGGCTTTGGATTGCTCGGCAATGGTCTGGGAAATTTCTTCCACCACCTCGGCGGCATGCCGGGCGCCGGTGCGGATTTCGCTGATGGACACCCCGGCCTGCTGGGCCAGGTTGACGCCTTCGTCCACGCGGCTGACGCACGCTTGCATGTTCGCCACGGCGTCCCGGGCGCTGGACTGGATGCGCTCGATCATCGCAGTGATCTCCTGGGTCGACTGCGTCGTGCGCGCTGCCAGGTTGCGCACTTCGTCGGCCACCACCGCAAAACCACGCCCCGCTTCACCGGCGCGGGCGGCTTCGATGGCAGCGTTGAGTGCCAGCAAATTGGTTTGCTCGGCGATGCTCTTGATCACCTGGATGATGGAATGAATGTCCTCGGATGACGCGTCCAGCGCGGTGATCTTGCTGGAGGACTGGTTGACCACCTCGGCGATCCGATTCATGCCTTCCACCACCCCGAGAATGACTTGGCCACCGCTGCTCGCCAGTTGTTCAGACTGTGCCGAAATCGTCCGGGCGCTGTCGGCGTGCTGATGGATCTGGCTGATGTTCGCCATCATCTGTTCCATGCTCGCCGCCATGCTGGTCGCGCTCTGGGCCTGCTGGTCAGCGCTGGAAACGATCTGCCGCGCCGTGTTGCCCAGATTCCGCGACGTGCCGTGCAACTCATCGCTCTGGCCGCGAATGGTGGCGATCATCTGCCTCAGGTTGGTTTGCATCTGCTCGATCACGCCTTGCAGCTGACCCAACTCATCCTTGCTTTGGGCGCCCATCGAGCGCTGCAGATCGCCTTGGGAAATCGCCTGGGTATTGAGGATGATCTTGTTCAGCGGCGTGAGCACGGCCTTGAGCAGGCTCCATGACAACAGCGCCAGGGCGACACAGGTCGCCAGCAAGGTGACGATCAGCCAGCGCTCCGAGGTTTGAATACTGCTGTCCTGATATTCGCGGGATGACTGCGCCTGGTTTTCGATCAGTTCGCTGACCGCCTCGTTGCGTTCTTCCAGGGCTGAAAATGCCCCATCGAACTCTGCCCGCAGCGCATGGGCATCCTGGGCGCCGCCCAGCGCCTTGTCGATGATCTGCTTGGCTTTGCCGATGTAGGTTTCGACTTGCGGTTTGAGCTCGACAATCGCCTTGGCGACATCTCCCGGCAACTTCGCCTCGGCATTCTCGGCGATGACCTTGCGCATCCGCTGCGTATGTTCATCGAACCCCTCCAGCACCTCCTTCGCGCCCTTTGCATCCCCCGGTGTCACCAGCAGAGCAGCCAGCACGTCGGCACGAATGGCGTCGTGCATCATGTCCGCCTCCATGTGCTTGCGCATGGCCGAAATACTGGTCTCGTTCTGCACCAGGGCCTCGGTCATGGAGTGATAGCCCCACAACCCGATCCCGCCAAGTAGCAGCGCAAAAGAAAGACTGACCAACCCCGAGCCTATGACTTTGGTGCGGATCTTCATCGCTAACTGCTCCTGGAGCGGGGATGTCTGGGCAAGTGTAGTCGAGCGCCAGCAGAGCCTTGGGACGGCTCATACCTGAAGCTATCGGCGGGGGAGATGATTAGATGAGCCTGTGGCGAGGGAGCTTGCTCCCGCTGGGCTGAAGCAGTCCCTTTTCCAGAAGCAGACATTCTAGAGGGGGTTCAGGGCGCCCTTCGCGACGATCTCGTCCCACACGGTCGGGGTGGGAAACAGTTCGTTCAGGAAGCCCACGAACGCCTTGACGTTCGGACTTCCCCGGCGACTTTCCGGCCACAACGCCGTAATGGAGGAGCGGTCGATGGCAAATTGTGGAAACAACGGCGTCAGTTCACCCCGGGCAACATAGGGCGCCGCGACATAGGTGGGTGAAATGCCAATGCCGCCGCCTGCGGCGAGCACCGCAGCCACCGCATCGCTGGCGTCGATGACGATGGAGGCGTCGGGCGCGATCTCCACCGTGCGATCCCCCACGCTGAACGGCCAACGCAGCGCTTGGCCCGAACTCTGATAGCGAAAATTCACGCAGTCATGGTTGGCCAGGTCGCTCAGTTCCAGCGGCGTGCCGCGTTTGGCCAGATAGGCTGGCGAAGCAAAAGCACAGATTCGATGGGGGGCCAGTGTGCGAGAAATAAGCCGCGAGTCGGCGAGGTTGCCCACGCGTACGGCCACATCGATGCCTTGCTCGACGATATCGGCAAACTGATCCCCCAAGCGCAGGTCAATGGCGAGCTTGGGGTAGCGTTCGCGAAAACGGGGAATCGCCGGCGCCAAGATATTCAGCCCGATAGGCGGGGGCGCGGTCACTTTCAACGTGCCGGAAGGCTCGGCGCGCGAGGCCACCGCGGCCTGCTCGATGTCTTCCACCTCGCGCAGAATCCGCAGCGCCCGTTCGTACAGGTCCCGGCCCTCGACGGTGAGGGTCAACGAGCGGGTGGTGCGGCTGAACAGGCTCAACCCGAAATGCTGCTCCAGCCGTTGCACGCTTTTGCTGATGGCCGACGGCGACACCGACAAATCACGGGCCGCAGCGGTGTAGCTGCCCAAAGAGGCGGCGCGGGCAAAGGCAATAAGACCGGTCAGGCGGTCCAAACCTATTTGTTCCTTCATGGCATTAGTAAAGCGACTTGCGACCCAATTATCAACGTTGGCTCAAATCTTTAGTCTTTGCCCATCGACGCCATCCAGGCGTTCAAGGAGATAGACCATGAGCCATTCATTTACCCAACCATTGCCCGCCCAACTGCAGGACCGCACCGTAGTGATATTCGGCGGCACCTCCGGCATCGGTCTTGCCGCCGCGATTCAAGCCAAGGCCGCCGGCGCATCCGTCATCGTGATCGGTTCCAACGCCGAGCGTGCCGAGCAAGCCGCCCTGGAACACGGCCTCGCCGGCTGGCGCGCCGCCGACGTCACCCAAAGCGAAGCCATCCAGGCCGCCTTGGCCGATATCCCGCACGTGGACCATCTGGTTCTGTTCGCCGGCACATTCGTGGCGGGCAAAGTGCTGGATGCAGAAATCGACTATCTGCGCCGGGCGTTCGAAGAGCGCATGTGGGCCTCTATCCATGCGATCCGCGCGCTCGGGGATCGCTTGTCCAAGGACGGCTCCATCACCTTTATCTCAGGCTGCCTGGCCGACCGGCCCAATGCCCATGGCACTGCGGTGATCGCTGCCGCTTCGGCCGCAATGGAAGCACTGGCCCGCGGCCTGGCCCTGGAACTGGCGCCGATTCGCGTCAACACCCTGTCCCCAGGCCCGATCGATACGCCTATCTTCAGCAAAGCCTTGGGTGAGGGGCGCGATGCGTACGTTCGCGCATGGGAGCAGGTGCTGCCGCTGCATCGCGTGGGCACTGCCGCTGAAGCAGGCGCGGCTACGGTTTTCTTGATGACCAACACGTTCATGAACGGCGCCACGTTGAATATTGATGGCGGGGCTCGGTTGGTTTGAGTGAACCCCGTGGCGAGGGAGCTTGCTCCCGCTGGGCTGCAAAGCAGCCCTTCTTTATCCGCTCAAGCCAATGCTGCCCCATCCAGCGAGCAGCATTGGCCCGCTACCCTTAAGCCGGATTACTCCCCGGCGCCTCCAGCACCTTCACCACGTCATCAATGACGGCCTTGCTCATATCCTGCAAATAATACGAAGCCCAGGCATACCGATCCGTGCCGCGAATCATCGCCGCTTCCTCGGCGAGGACTTTGGCGACGTGGAGCAAGTCGGAAGCGTGGGATAGGGCTTCGCCAATGGGGATGCCGCTGTTGACGCGGAATAGCGGGCGGTCGGAGTGGTAGGAGAAGGGGGTTAGGCCTGGGGTTTTGAGGTCTTGCGGATTTGACATTGTCTGGCTCCTTGACTGTGAGAGCCGCAACCGTCCTTTCCTACGGGATTGGGTGGCGGCCATGCACGGGGTAGGAAAACCGGGAATCAAGGCACCCGGCACACCCGAAGGTGTCCCGCGCACAGCCGCCATAACGCATATCGCAGACACAAAAAAAGCGCCTGCAATAGTAAGCGAGACGCAGCTGATGCGCCTTGATTTACTCGGGTTTCCTACGCCCGGTCGCTGAATTGGCAGCGACGGTTGGAGAGTAGCGGGCGATTGGGTAGGGTGCAATCGTGGCGCGATGCTGGCGGGTTAGGTTCGGATATCTTTATAGATGGGCAATAATTTGCGTCTTGGCCGATATAGCCGGTTATACGATGCGCGCGAAAACACGCGTTCGGAGGAGCGTTGCAATGGATGATGAATACGAGAAATTTCAGCGAGACGTGCTCATGGCTGCGCATCAAATGACATCGGCAGAAACCTCGAAGATTGTGCCCAACCAGGACCAATTGTCTTCCATGGCAGTCCTGATGGATGAGGATGATGTGGTCTTGATCCATAAGGCGCGAGAGCGGCTTGCTGCTCCCCAACGAGTTAAGGTTTCAATGGATGATCTATAGCCCTGAGTTAAGTGGGCAGATAGAAATGGCGCGGCCGGAAGGATGCCTGCCATGAGTGATCGTGAAGGTAGTGCTTGCTCATGCCGTGCTCGGCGTAGAGGGAGGAAGTGCAGCGGGCTCAAGCTCAGGCCCACCAACCGCTTAGAAACAACAAAGCCCTCGCATTTCTGCGAGGGCTTCGTCTTGTATGGTGCGGCACCAGGAGTCGAACAGCGCTACAACCCATTGTAAAAAAAACATATTTGTTATATGTGTTTTTTTTATTTTATTTCTAAATGTATCCTTTTTGATGGGGCTATCTGTTGGCGATATTCCGGACCAGAACGAGCAGTCCCCTATCATTATAGAATTCGTTTCAGACCTTTGGGTCTACGGGGTCGTATAAAAAGGACTTTAGTATTTCCGAGAATTTCGTTATTTCGTCAATGTAGATACGGCACAAGTACTCAAAGATTTGAGCTTCTGACATTAGCCGTCTACCAGTTAACTTGCTGAACATGTCTTTGTCGTCATGAAACGTAAGACCGGCGGACACTCGTACTAGTTCTTCTGCGCCTGACAGATAATCCTCGTAAATTTTCTTCTCCACGCTGCTAAGAGGGATGCAATGAACATTCTTAAAATTAAGAGTGTGCTTTTGGTCTGCTTGGTCTCCATCCAATATCGAAATTACGTTATCTTTTGTCGACAGAAATTCTTCGTGAGCATTTCTTTGCATTAAATTAACTACATTGGGCGCTCCGCCAATGTAAATAATTTTGAATCGATAAAAAGTTTCTGCGCAAAATTTATTAATAATGAATTCTAAAAAGCGCTGCAGTACTTTGTCTTCAGTTAAGATGTATTTGTCCCATCCCTCGAATCCAAATAACAAACTTTTGATGAAGTTGTAAGAGACTGGAAGTGGGCTTACAATTCCGTCTACCTCCTCCAAATGAAATAGCTCGCCGTACAGCAGTGTCTTCATTAACGGGAGGGAGTGCGTGGTGAAAAAAATGTTAACCTTATACTTTTCACAGAATTCTCGTAGCTTTCCAGCTAGTTTTGTTTGTGCCGCAGCATCCAGTGAAATATCTATTTCGTCAATAGCAATGAGTTTTGCCCCGGCCTTTATTTTTCGATAAAGGCTGATGAGAAAAAACTCTCCGGAGCTCAAGTAGTCTTCTCGGATATATTTGCTATCGTCTAACAAAACGCAATAATAGTTTGTTTTTTTGATTTTTATCTCTACTAAGGTATCAAATCTTGAAGTAGAGTAAATCTCATTCAGCATTTTTATAAGCTCTAACGGACGCTCATGATTATCCAATACGATAGATCGTCGAATATCTAGGTCAGCTGAGATGATATTTTGGAAAAAGTTAAACCTCTGGCCATATGGCATAGGCAATTCGGCATCAATGCTTGCCTTGATTTCGTCTGGTATTATATCTTTTGAGTTGAGTGTCCTGATCTCCGGGTCATAATAAAAGCTATATTTATCATTTTCTGCAGTATAAGTTACGGCGCTGTCTGTATTGAAGATGCTAGCCGGGGATGTCCGTGCAAATGTGTCAGCAAACTGGAGGTTTTGAATAGCCTTGACTAACGTGGTTTTGCCTGCGCCGTTTCTTCCTACGATACAGGTTAACTTGCACGAACTCAGGTCTAAATCTACAAGCATGTTTCGAATGTGTTGAATGTTGGCGATCTGGATTCTCAACTTCATGGCTACTTCACCGTGCCGCGAATAAACGCGTCAACAACCGAGGTTCCATATTTTTTCCGTAGTTTATTTAAGTAGTGGGGGTCGGTAGTGTTTACGTAGTTCAAATAACCCGATATCTGTAAAAGGCCAACACTGTTGTCTCCTTTTAGTTTTGAACTTTCTGATCCTAGTCTATCATTGAATTTGGTTTTATCACTCGCGTAGAAGTGAAGTAGAACCTCAATTGTATTTTTTAGTTTTGAATCGATGGTGACGGTTCCATTGGGCAAAATAACCATCCCCAAAATTTTTATTTTATTTCCTACAGACGAAAATTTGGTTTTGCTGAAGTTTAGGTTTAGCTTCTCGCCGAAACACTCTTTCAGCATTTCTCCAACTGTAGTATCGATCCCATACAGTCGAGTGTCCCCACTGCTAGACAAGATAATGTCGTCAGAATATCTAGTGTAAATTAGATTTTGAGCGATACAGTAATCTTCAAGTATGCTGTCAAATTTTTGAAGACACGCATTACTAATGATCGGGGATGTTGAAAATCCAATGGGCAGCATGTCATTTACGGTTGACATTTCTATAATTCTATCTAAATATCTGTCTATGTCGGAGACAGGTATAGAGTCGATATTGTTTTTTACTGTTTCTCTTACTAAGGCGCTATCAATACTGTTAAAAAAGCTTTTCAGGTCTGTTTGAAAAAAATGACGGCTGCCGGCATGTTTTTGTACTGCACTTGCAACGTTTACTCCTTTTCTGTAGGAATAAACAACATTTTCATTTACTTTTAAAAATTCAAAGACAAATAAATTTAGGAATTTATGGTAGGCCTTCAATTTTTCGTCGGTCTTGTATAGTTCCATGCCTTTGAGGGTGGTCACTTTATAGCGTGTTGTTATATCTCCCGCCAAAAAATCCTGGAAATCATGTTTTCCATGATACATGGCGTCAAATATCGAGCTTAATTCTTTCTTTGCCATAACAGCCCCTCAAACCTTCGACTCAATATGTGTTACGCGAATTTTTTATTCGTGACAGCAAAACTAATACTGTTGTGGTGTTTGCCTCAGTCTATATATGTACAGCAGACTATGGATTCAGGCTGGGGTCACTGTAACAAAAAAAAGGCGCATAAGCAGGTATTAAGCCAGAATGCACCATAAGTGCACAGCTATTGAACAGTTGAAAGTGATCTTTAGGTGCAGGCAGGAAGGGGGTTGCGGGTAACGCAAATTTTACTGTTCGTGCGGCTTCCCTCAATCAGCAGATTGGGGAAGTCACACAAAAGTAACTCGGATACAGGCCTTTAGAGGTCAGCTTGAGACTGGAGATGCTCCTAGTCACTGACATGAAGAGATCCTAAGCCGCATTCCCAAAAAAAACAAGGGTAGGCAGGTCATCCCTGAGTTCTAGCTCTGAGATATGTACAGTCATATTCTGTGAGTCTAAAACTGACCCAGTGCTGATGTACGTCGCCTGCCGAGACGAATGTCCGCTATTGGGTCGTTTCTGCCGAACTCCTATTTTTTTTGCGATGGTCGGTCTTTACGTCCTCTATGGATGGTGGAACTGCACCTATCACTTTGAATTGCCAAGGCTTCCCTAGACGAGCAGTGATCAACTGCATGGTCAGTAGATAGTAATAGCGCGTTGATTCGGCGTGTTGATTGAGGTGGTTTTTTAGAAACCATGCGAGATGCTTTCTCTGCCAGGCCCATGGTTCTCTCGGTGCCAGCGATCAGAGATCGCCGCTTGGATGGCCTTTGCTTGGCGTAGGTGACGTTCGCGAATGGCATGCGACCCGGTGAGAACGCCCGCCAGAAAAATCTCCATATCGAATGGCTTGCTCATGCTCGAGCGCCAATGTACGCCGATACAACGTCGATTCGACCGTGCCCCAGCTCATAGCTGATTTGTGCTCGAGCCTTCTGATCGAGGTGATGATCGAGCTGGTAACAATTGCCTCCATTGATGGGGGCGGGATGAAGGGCGATTGCTCGTAGCGTTCGCATGCATAGGCCGCCCGCAGTTCGTGGAAGCCTTTGAGGTTGTGCGTGTGGAGGATGTCTAGAGCGGGGCGAACAGTGCCCTGTAAGAAATCCCGGTAGCTTTCGTGCGGAGCTAATACGTTGCGGCTAGTGTCAGGCGAGGCCTGTTCGGCAAACCTCAGGGCATCACGAATATGATTATCTACCCCGATCCAGCGAGGTGCCGAAGTACCTGCGCGACCACCTTTGGTGCCATCCTGGATGTTGATCTTCCCGTATTGT
Organism: Pseudomonas agronomica; assembly: GCF_025917275.1. GTDB lineage: Bacteria > Pseudomonadota > Gammaproteobacteria > Pseudomonadales > Pseudomonadaceae > Aquipseudomonas > Aquipseudomonas agronomica. The sequence goes on from NZ_JAOSHO010000022.1 coordinate 18,233, forward strand.
TCGGACTCGCGCTTCAGGCGCGGCAGGTCGGCCAAAATCGCCTCACGCAAGCGCATGCCGGTGGCTCGCGCCAACTGCGCGATGGCCGCAGCGCGCGGCATTTGGTGTTCGCAGAGCACGGCGACGAGCCGCTTCACGGACGGAAAAGGTGACGGATTTATTTTCAGATATAACACCCGGAAATTGCGCCAGAATTGCTAGGTTCGAACACAACATTTCTCTCCATCGGTAATGCGTCAGCCTCGTCAATACACTCAAGGAGCCCCCGCAATGGACCTACACAACGAATTCGAAAACAGCAAATTCTTCCACCAGTCCCGTATCGATCGGCGCGCCGCCGATGCCTTGGTCGGGCTGGCCGCTGGGATTACTGCAGACGGTGTCGTTAACACCAACGAAGCGATCTTTCTAAAGCACTGGTTGGAAAACAACCTCGCTCATCTGAATGACCCGGTGATCAATCTGCTGTATTCGCGTTTGGCGTCCATGCTCCAAGACGATGCTCTTGATCCGGATGAATCTCTTGAGCTGCTAAACATCCTGCGTAGTTTCTCTGGCGTGTGCATTGATAGACCCCAGGTCGGCGGTGCAGCTGCCTTCGCTCCGACAGACCTTCCGTTCAACTCGCCTGTCCCGGACTTGGTGTGGGACGGCCGTACATTTGTATTCACAGGCGTCATGGCCTACGGGCCGCGCAAGGATTGTCAGGCTCTGGTCGAGGAGCGTGGCGGTTTGATTGGGGGCGGGGTGAGTAAGAAGGTGCACTATCTGGTGGTCGGCAGCGTGGGTAATGAGCAGTGGCGCCACAGTACCTACGGAACGAAGATCATGAAGGCAGTGGAGCTGCGGGAAGCGGGTGCTTCGATTGCCATTGTGGGTGAGGATCACTGGCAGAGGATGTTGTTTGGTTGAGCTGGTCTAGGAAAGGCTGCCCGTTGTCTTGGACGAGAAGATTGTCGGTGGGTTGATGGCCTCATCGCGAGCAAGCTCGCTCCCACAGGTTTTTCAGGAGGGCGCAGGAAAGGTGAGCACCCAGAAACAACAAAGCCCCCGCATTTCTGCGAGGGCTTCGTTTTGTATGGTGCCGGCACCAGGAGTCGAACCCGGGACCTACTGATTACAAGTCAGTTGCTCTACCAACTGAGCTATACCGGCGTGTGGGCGACGATTATAGCGATTGGGAAGGTTCTGTAAACCCCTGAATTCTTACTATTTTTAGACGAGCTGCAGTTCTGGTGGATGTGGCGCCGCTGGGCGGGGCGCGAGGGGCTTGGTAGCGTGCGGTTGCCTGACTTGAATCGAGGCAAGCCAAAGCACTTGATGCCTGGGCGCAAAAGGCGCCAGACCCAACCTTTATGCTGGTTTGCTCAAATGCTTATGCACAATCGAAAGGACGCTGCGAGGGATATCTTTCTGTTTTGTGACCGCTTTCCCGTTTGCTCGCAAGCTGCTGTTTTCATGGTTTTTTATCCATATGAACAAAAAATGACCAGCTAAGAATCAGCCCGGAAATCGCGGTTTTCTTGGATCCTGGTTTAATTCATCAACAGAGTTATCCACAGGCTGTTTCGCCTCATTAACGTTCTGCCAGCAACAGCAGATTGCGCGGTGTCAGAGGTGTTTCGCAAAACGTGCCAAGGCGGACGTCGTAGCCGTTCTGAGTGAGGAAAAGCGCCCGGTCCAATACCAGCCAAAGCTCCAGCGGCCGACGGAAAAGGCCTCGCACCAGTTCCAGGTTACGCACCTCGCCCAAACGTTGGTGGCCGGCTGCTTCCAGAGCGGTCCAATCAGGCGTGCCGACTGTGGATAAGTCTTTCAGGGCCGCCAGGTCGGTGCAGTATTGGGCGAAGGATTTTTCCAGCCAGGCGCTGGGCAAGGAGGGGGTGGGCAGGTAGTCGCCGTGCCCTCTGATTTGCCGTTGCAGCAGGTCGAAGCCCAGGCGCCAGGCCATGGATTGGTCCCGCTGTTTTCTTACACGGGCGCCAGCGGTGACGGTTTCGGTCAGCGGTAGGCTGAGATCATCGAGCGACAGGTGTAGGGCAGAGCCTTTGGCGGCGTCGGACAGAGGCTGATATTCCGAGGTGCTGATGCGGTTGTAGCAGCACGGAGCGATAGCCAGTTGTGCACAGCCCGCACGACTAGCCAGGTGCATCAAGCGTACATGCAGGTCGCCGCAAGCATGCAGGGCGACAGGTGTGTGTTCGCAGTGGAGCGCCTGGTCTGCGTCCGCCGCCAACACGTCCTGTTGCAAGTGTGTGGCGGGCAGGTGGTGGCGTTGGCTCAGTTGTTGGCCGCTGGCGACCAAGGCGGGGTCGTATTCCAGGCAGGTCAGTTGTTGTCCATCGTGCAGCAGGCGGCGACCAAGGTGGCCTTTGCCAGCGCACCAATCGAGCCAGTGGGTCGGTGGGGTGGTGAAGCGCAGGCGGCTGGCGAAGGCTTCTATCTGCTGCCATTTGCGCCCGGGTACGTCGACGTTGAGGCGATGGCTGGGAGCTTCGAGCGCGCTGGCCGGCAATTCTGCAACAACGCTCAACGCCTGGGAGAGAGCGGCCAGTTCCGGGAATGGCGCTGGCGCGCCTTCAATCAACCACGGCTGATGATGGTCGTTTTCCGCCGCGTCCAGCGAACGTTGGCGTAGCCATCGGGACAATTGCGGGTGGGACGTTTCCCAAGGCAGTTGCAGATGGGTGAACGGACGCGGTTTCCACAATGCCTGATGAGCGGTGAGAAAAACGTCTAGCGCGGTGAAGCGGGCGAGCAATGCCTCGCCCGTCAGCACGTCGCCTTCAGCGTCCTTGGCAGGCATCGACGCGCAACCAGCGTTCCAGCTGCTTGAAGCCTTGCACCAATACAAAGGACATCAGCAGGTAGAACATGCCGGCCGCGAAGAAGATTTCCACCGGCAGGTAGGTCCGGGCAATGATGGTGCGGGCCATGCCGGTGAGTTCCAGCAAAGTCACCGTACTTGCCAGGGCGCTGGCCTTGAGCATCAGGATCACTTCGTTGCTGTAGGCCGGCAGGCCGATGCGCGCGGCGCGGGGCAGCATGATGTAGAACAGCGCCTTGGGCCGCGACATGCCCAGGGCCCGGGCGGCTTCGATCTCGCCGCGTGGGATGGCCTGGATGGCGCCGCGCAGGATCTCGGCGATATAGGCGGCGGTGTGCAGCGTCATGGTGGCCGTGGTACACCAGAACGGATCCCGCAGATACGGCCACAGCGCGCTGCTGCGCACGGCCTCGAACTGTGCCAGCCCGTAATAGACCAGGAACAACTGGACCAGCAACGGAGTGCCGCGGAAAAAGAAGATGTAGGCGTAGGGCAGCGCCCGCACGTACCACAGCCGCGATGAACGGGCGATGCCCAATGGGATCGCCAGCAACAAACCGGCGATCACGGCGATGGCCACCAACTCCAGGGTCAGCGTGGCGCCCTGGGCCAGTTTCGGCAGCCATTTGATGATGACTTCCCAGTTCATTGGTTGCTCCTGGCAAAGCCGCGGGCGGCGCGTTGTTCCAGCAGGTGCATGCCGATCATGGCGATGACCGTCAGGCCCAGGTACATAAGCGCAGCGACCATATAAAAGGTGAACGGTTGCTTGGAAATGGTCACGCCGATTTGCGCGTGACGCATGATTTCTTCCAGGCCGATCACCGAGACCAACGCGGTGTCCTTCATGAGGATCATGAACAGGTTGCCCAGGCCGGGCAGGGCGATGCGCCACATCTGCGGCAGGATCAACCGGGTAAAGATCCGCCATTTCGACAGGCCCAACGCGACACCGGCTTCACGGTGCCCCTTGGGTATCGCCAGGATCGCACCGCGAAACACCTCAGTTGCGTAGGCGCCAAAGCACAGGCCGAGGGCGATGACGCCGGCGGCGAAGGCGCTGAGGGCAAGGTCGGGGTTGCCGAAATATTCACCCAGGGCGCGCATCAGGTTGACGGTGCCGAAATAGATCAACAGCACCCAGAGCAATTCCGGAATGCCGCGAACCAGCGTCGAATAGGTGCCGCCCAGCCATTGCAGCGGCTTGTACGGGGAGGTCTTGGCCAAGGCGCCGAGCAGGCCGAGCACGAGCCCCAGGCAAAGGGCTGACAGGGCCAACTTGACCGTCATCAGCGCGCCAGCGGCGAGCGCCGGGCCGAATCCGTAAAGGTCGATCATCATGGGTATTTGTTCATATCGCGGCAGGCTTGGCTAAGGACCGGCACCGCGCAGGAGCGGGCACCGGCCAAACACGTCAGTATCAATAGATGCTGAACGGGAAATACTTGTCGTTGATCTTTTTATAGGTGCCGTCGGCAACGATTTCCTTGAGTGCGGCGTTCAGCTTGTTGCGCAGTTCGTTGTCACCCTTGCGCACGGCGATGGCGATCTTGTCGCCTTCTACCACCGGGTCACCCTTGAACTCATAGGCACGACCGGCGTCGGTTTTCAGCCAGTCGTAGTTCACGTATTTGTCCGCGAGGATGGCGTCGAGGCGGCCGGACGTCAGGTCCAGGTAGGCGTTTTCCTGGGTGTCATAGAGCTTGACGGTGATATCGCTGCCCAGCTCATCTTCCAGCCAGGTGCCGGCGAGGGTCGAGCGCTGTGCACCGATGATCTTGCCTTTGAGGGACTCTTTATCGGTTTTGAATTCGACGTTTTTCGGCGCAATGAATTGCAGCTTGTTGGAGTAGTACGGGTCGGTGAAGTCCACGGCTTGCTTGCGCTCATCGTTGACCGACAGCGAAGAAATCAGGAAATCGAATTTCTTGGCCATCAAGGCCGGAATGATGCCGTCCCAGTCGGACGTGACCACTTCGCACTCGACTTTCATCTTGGCGCACAGCGCGTCACCGATGTCTTTGTCGAAGCCCACGACCTGGCCGCTGGCGTCCTTGTTGTTGAACGGCGGGTAGGCCGCTTCGATGCCCATTTTCAGTTTGTCGGCCGCTATGGCGCTGGCCGAGAAGACCAGGCTGGCGGCAGCAGCCAATAAAAATTTCCTGTAGGTCTGCATAGGTACGGCTCCGTTAGCGGTTGCTGGACATGAATTGTTTGCAGCGTGCCGAAAGCGGGTTCTCGAACACCTGCTGTGGCGATCCTTGCTCCTCGACCAGGCCCTGGTGCAGGAACACGACTCCGCTGGAGACCTGACGGGCGAAACCCATTTCGTGGGTCACCAGCAGCATCGTGCGACCCTCTTCGGCCAGGGCGCGGATCACACTAAGTACTTCCTGGACCATTTCCGGGTCAAGGGCGGAAGTGGGCTCGTCGAACAGAATCACTTTGGGTTGCATCGCCAGTGTGCGGGCGATGGCGGCTCGTTGCTGCTGGCCGCCGGACAGTTCGGCAGGGTAGGCATGGCGCTTGTCGGCGATGCCGACCTTGGCCAGCAAGGCCTCGGCGACTTCGATGGCTTCGGCCTTGCTCTGGCCGAGCACTCGGCGCGGGGCTTCGATGATGTTGTCGAGCACGCTCATGTGCGGCCAGAGATTGAAGTTTTGAAATACAAAACCAATCTCGCTGCGCATGCGATTGATCTGCTTGCCGTCGGCGGCCATCAGCTCACCGTTTTTCGCAGCCTTGAGCTTGAGCTCTTCTCCCGCCACGAGAATCTGGCCCTGGTTGGGGTTTTCCAGCAGGTTGATGCAGCGCAGGAACGTGGACTTGCCGGAGCCGGAGGAACCCAGGATCGAGATCACGTCGCCGTCGCGGGCGGTCAGCGAGACGCCTTTGAGCACCTCCAACTGGCCGTAGCGTTTATGCAGGTTGCGGATTTCAAGCGCGGGCGTGGCCTGGGCCATGTGCGGTCCTCATGATATGTGCTCCCTGGCTATTGGCAGCCTTCCTGGCGAGGCGGCCAAGCTAGCATGCGTCCGAATGACAGCCAACAGCGCTTCGGACGGTAAGCCGATGATGTGTGGCAGGTTGTCGCATCGACACAGCAGACTGTCGCGCCATCAACAACCGAACGGCTGTTTGAACCAAGCACACCGGCGAAATGCCCGGGGAGTCGCGTAAAAAAAGGCGCGATGGTGCCAGCTTTGGGCGGGGGTGGGAAGGGTTAACCGGATGAGCGTCGTCGTAATGAAAAGTCTGTTGATTATTCAGGAGCGTCCTCAAGATCCCACAGTATCTTTAGAACCTCTTTGAAGCTGGCTCGTGCAGTTTCGAAATCTGCCTGTACTTCAGGGCTGTGAAGCCACTGCTCCGCTGCTTCCTGATCGATATCGTCAGCCCACGTTCGGTAAGCGATCAGGGTGTCTTCGGTCAGAAGCTGGAGTGCCATGGCTTCGTTTTCAGCATTTTCATTATCTAGCAGTTCGGGCTGTTCATTGATCATGGCAAAGAGCAAGCCCATCATCCTGACCATCATATCGACGCGCCCGGTCTCTTCTTCCGCGTCTTGCATCTCATAAAAAAGCGACAAAAAGTCCCTGGGGAGCGCTTCGAACTCATCCTCCAAAGCGTCCGGGAAATACGGATCGTCGTAGTTGGGGAGATCGAAGGTGGCGCAAGCAGGCTTTGTACGACTGACCCGTAGTTGCTTGGCTTTTGCTTTGGCACGCTTGGCGCGTTTCTGTTGCTTGTTTGCGGAGGCCATGGGCGTGGTCCTGTTATTTGTGAGAGAAAGCAGCCATGAATTTGTGGCCTATTTCTAATCGATCTAAACCTCAACGTATAGTCGTGCTCAAAGGTGAACTCATGTGAGTGGTTTCCAGAGCCTGGAGTTCTCGCCATGAAGCCCGTTCAATATCTAGTATTGCCATTCATCGCCATCAGCATTCTGCTGTTTCCCCTCGCGCTAGACGCCACTAACCTCACGCCCATCGACAACACAGGCGTCCAGGTCCAACCCATGCAGCAGAACGGCATTACCTACCTGTCCGGCGGTATCGGCGAGGACGAAGCCCGAGCCATCGGGCAGGCCCAGGGTTACAACCTGCACATGACCTTTGCGATTGGCCCGGAGAACAAGTATGTCCCGGATGTGGACGTGACCGTGCAGAGCGCATCGGGACAGACATTGCTGACGCTCAGCGATGCAGGGCCGCTGGTGTATGTGCAACTGCCGCCGGGCAAGTACAGCGTCGTGGCAATGCGTAACGGCGAAGAGCGTCGCGACACCGCCGAGGTAGGCAGCGGGGCCGCACGCAATCTGGTGTTCCATTGGAACAGCAGCGAATAACAGGCCGGTTTATTCGCTGGCCGGTGTTTCCATCGATTGGCGATAACGGTCCAGCGCCTCGCTGAAGTCCTTGATGAACTCCGGCGTGCTGAGCCAGCGCTGCGCTGTGTCGCGGTCCATGTCGTCGGCCCACATGCGGTAGTCGACGAGCATGTCGGCGGCCAGGTTGGTGGCGGCCATGCTTTCGTTTTCGGCGTTCTTCAGGTCCAACAGGCTTGGCCGCTCGATGATCATTTCGCTGACGTTTGCCAGCAACGTGTCGAGCATTTCGCTACGGCTGATGGCCTCGGCTTCGCGCAGCTTGGCAAACAGCTCCAACACGTAGACGGGAGGCTGGGCGGTGGCGTGTGCCGGATCGCCATACATGGGGATGGACTTGCGCCCGGTCATGCGGATCTGCTTGGCTTTGTCTTTGGCACGCTTGGCGCGTTTCTGCTGTTTGTTCAGTGAGGCCATTGGGCTTCGGTTTCCAATTCGTTAAGGGACGGTGCCCGGCTCAATCGATTTTCGGCACGGTGAAGCGGAATTCGCTGCCCTTGCCTGGCTGGCTTTCGGCATGCAGTTTACCGCCATGCGCCAGGACAATCCCCTTGGAAATGTACAACCCCAGCCCGGTACCGTTGGGGTTGCCTTCCTGGGTGGTCCAGTAGCGATCGAAAACATGAGGCAGTTGTTCTGGCGCGATGCCTTCACCGGTGTCGCGGACGCTGAACACGATTTCATCGCCAACCGACATTGCGCTGACGCCTACGCGACCTTTTTGCGGCGTGAATTTGATCGCATTGCCGATGAGGTTGGACAGCACCTGGAACAGGCGCTCCGGGTCGGCGTTGATCTTCAGGTTGGGTTCGGCCTGGAAAGAGATGTCGATGGCCTTGGCGGAGGCCAGCGGCGAGAGCAATGAACACGCGTCCTCGAATATCTGGCTGACGTCCGTTGGCTTGGGACGGATGGTGTAGCGCCCGGCATCGATGCGCGAGGTATCGAGCAGATCCTCCAGCAACGCGTTCATGCGACTGGTGGCCTGTTGCATGGTGTCGATGGCCGAGGCAATTCGCTTTGAGCTGTGGGAACCGTCGGAACTGAAGGCCTTTTGCATCATGCCGCAGAGCATGGAGATGACCGTCATCGGGCTGCGCAGGTCATGGGAGACGACGGCCACCAGGTCATCGCGTGCTTGCACCGCCTGGCGCTCCTTGCGCACTTGTCGGGCGAGGTCGTTTTCCAGGGCCGAGCGACGCAGGTCGTTGGCCGCGAACAGGTCTCCGTGGCGCCATTTGGCGCTGATGCCGTCCATCTCGACTTTCCATATCTCGAATGACGTGCGCGGTCGCAGGCGCATGCCGGCCTCGCTGGTTTCCAGGTCGAGGGGTTTTTGTGGGTCGCCGCTCCAATTGATGGTCTGCTTCACTTCGGGGCGGAACCAAAGCACGCCGTTTTCCACGGGCTTGGGCAAATGAATCGCCAGGACACCGCTCGCCACATCCTGATAGGCCTTGGCTGGTGCGAAAACGCTGCCCAGGTTGTGGTGGGAGAAGATCGGCTGGCCTGTCTCCATGATCCACTTGTGCAACTCGCGGATTTGCTCCGGGTCCGGGCACTGGCCGTGGCGATGCAGCTTGTTGTCTTCGAGAATCGCTACGCCGTGGGCGCCTGTAAGGTTCATCAATCGTTGCGGTTCGTGGCACAAACCGTCGAAAACGTTTTCGCTGGACTCGGCCATGACAGTGGCAAGCGCCTGTAGATCTTCGAGCTTGGCGTCCCGTTGACGGGTCAGCTCAAGGGCTTCCATGGCGCTGATCTGCAGCGACAGGATCTGGCCGATGGTCTGGCACGCCATGCGCATTTCGTGGGGCACAAGCAGCGGCTGGCGATTACCGCAACTGATCAGCCCCCACAAACGCTCGCCTTTCATCAGCGAGATGCTCATGGATGACAGCACGCCCATGTTCTTCATGTATTGACGGTGGATCGGCGAGACGCTGCGCAAGGTGGAAAAGCTCAGGTCCAGTGGCGCCTGGGTATCGGGGCGCAGCTCGGGCACCAGCGGTACCGGCGCATAGTGGGCGTTGGGGATGATGCGCAGCCAGTTGGTCCGGTACAGCTCACGGGCCTGCTCCGGAATGTCCGACGCAGGAAAAAACAAGCCCTTGTAGAGTTCCATCGACGGCGCGCTGGCCTCGGCGATGACTTGGCCGTGGCCTTCTTCCTCGAAGCGATAGATCAGCACGCGGTCGTAGCCGGTCATGGCCTGGATTTCGCGCACGCTGATTTCGTAGAGGGCCTGGAGGTTCTTTGCGCTTTGCAGGCGCTGCAGCATGCGGGCCAGGTTGGCCTCGCCGCTGACTCCCTCGGGGCGGTAGTCGCTCAGGTGTTGTTCCAGTTCAACGATCAGCGCGCCCTGATGGCGGTGCACCAGGGCATCAAAACGCTGCTGGTTTACGACGATGGCCACCGGCGCGCTGCCGCTTTCCGGGGCGGTGCGACAGGCAACGAGGATCGCCTCTGCCTGCTCCAGGCCCAACAGTGCATCCAGCGTCTGGCCCAACAGCCTGTGGGGATCGTGGCCCATCAACTGTAATACGTTGGCGCTGACCTGGCGGATCGTGAAGTCGGGCTCCGACAGCATCAACAACACGCCATGAGGCTGGATGGCCCCGGGGAAGCGGATCGGTTCGTCTGCGCAATTGGCCAGCAGTTCTTCGAAGACTTCCTTGTTTTCCGGGGTCATGACAATACCTTTTGGCTGTCCAGCCAGCGTTCGAAATAAGTAAAGGTCGCCTTGGCGGCGTGTGTGACTTCGAGCGTCTGCGCTTCGCCAAGGTTCCTGTCGTCCAGGTATTGCAGGAAATCCTTCCAGCGCCGCCCAGTGAGTTCGCCATAGACGTTGAGAAAGGCCGCCCCGCTGGACGCATCAAGACCCAGTTGCTCCGCCACCCTGCGCCGCAGGATCTGCCCGCCGAGGGTCGCCCCTTCCAGCACATAGGAAACGCCAAGGGCGGCTGCCCGGGAGTCGATCTGCGGCAGCTCCCGGCAAACAGGAAGCGCGTCGACAGCGGCAGCGTCCTTGCCCAGCGCTATGAGGTCGGCGCGTAACACCGGGAGCTTGATGCGCTGGGATTGATCCAGCCCGCTCGGAATCAGCGCCAGCCTGTGAAGCCGTTCCTCCAGCGGCTGATAAAAACCGTAGTAGGCCGCGAGCAGGCGTTGGTACAGGCCCAGGTCCAAGTGTGGCGAGAAAAACGGCAGGCGTTTCTCCAGGGCGACGTGTAATTCAGCGGTTTCAGTCCGCAATGCCTGGATCAGTGAGGGAGGAGGGGCGACCGGTGACATGCAGGACGAAGCTCGTTGAATGGCGCGTTGCTGGAAAAAAAGCGCATCAATGTTACATGGGTTTTTTGAGCCTGCGTTCATGGGTATCGTTCTGATTTCATCCAATCGCCGCGTCCGATGGTCCTTGCACCAATCGCATCCGTTCGCGATCCAGCGCCTGGCGTAGTTCTTCTTCGGTGGGGAGCACTGTTTGGTACTGGCTGGCAAACAGTTGCTCGTTTCCCTGCAACACGGAATAGCGCACCACCGACTCATCCTTCTGAGCGCAAAGAATGATGCCGACGGTGGGTTTGTCGTCGGGGCCGCGCCTGAGGTCATCGTAAAGCCGGACATACATGTCCATCTGGCCAATGTCCTGGTGGGTAAGTTCGCCGCGCTTGAGGTCGACGATGACAAAGCACTTGAGCACGTAGTTGTAGAAAACCAGGTCGAGATAGAAATCCCTGCTTTCGGTACTGATGCGCTGTTGACGGGCAACGAAGGCGAAACCTTTGCCAAGCTCCAGAAGGAAACCCTGGAGTTGATCGATCAAGGCTTGTTCCAGATCGCTTTCCTGAAGCATGCCGGCGTTGGGCAGGCCGAGGAATTCCAGGACCACCGGATCCCTGACGATGTCCCTGGGGCCAAAATCCAGTTTCCCTATATTGGTGATTGCTTCCTGCTCCACCGCGCGCCGGTCGCGGCTTGCCAGGAGGCGCTCGTAATAGAAGGTGCCAATCTGGCGTTCCAGGGCGCGGGTGGACCAGTTTTGGGTGGCGGTTTCGTTCATGTACCAATGGCGCGCATTATTATTTTCGACACGGAGCAATATTCGGTAATGGGTCCAACTCAATTCGTGACGCAGTGCGTCACAGATTGGAAACGCCTGATAAAAGAGTCGCATGTAGCGCAGATTCGAAGCATCAAACCCTTTCCCAAACCGCGCCGTCAGCACCTTCGCCAAAGACGGCAGCAACTTTGCTCCGTAGACCGCTCGTTCGGCTCCTCCTTGCTCGAATTCGATGATGTGCCGGCCGATCTGCCAGCAGGTCTGGACCTGGAGGGTATCCACGGCTCGC
>NZ_JAOSHO010000220.1 GCF_025917275.1 Pseudomonas agronomica
GGCAAGCTCGCTGCCACATTGTTTGTGGTTTGATCAGGAGGCTGCTATCAATTCCCGCGCCGCCTGGGTGTGATCGGCGATCAAACCTTTCAGGTCCAGGCCCTCGACCTGCCCGTCGATCACTCGCCACTCACCGGCGATCATCACCCGATCAGCCCGATCCGCGCCGCACAGCAGCAGGGCCGAGATCGGGTCATGGCTACCGGAAAAGCGCAACTCATCGAGCTTGAACAGTGCCAGGTCGGCCTGTTTGCCCACTGCCAGTTCGCCGATGTCGCTGCGCCCCAGCAGTTGCGCCGACCCTCGGGTTGCCCAACCCAACACCCGTTCCGGGGTGATCGCTTGGGCGCCGTAGCGCAGGCGCTGGATGTATAGCGCCTGGCGAGTTTCAAGGATCATGTTCGACGCGTCGTTGGACGCCGAGCCATCCACGCCCAGGCCAAGCGGTGCGCCGGCGGCCGTCAATTCAAGCGTCGGGCATATGCCCGAGGCCAGGCGCATGTTCGAGCTCGGGCAGTGGCAGATGCCGGTGCCAGCGGCGCCGAGGCGGCTGATTTCGTCCGGGTTGAAGTGAATGCCGTGGGCCAGCCAGGTGCGAGGGCCGAGCCAACCGACACTGTCCAGGTAGTCCACGGTGCGCAGGCCGAATCGTTGCAGGCAGAAATCTTCTTCATCGAGGGTTTCTGCGAGGTGGGTGTGCAGGCGTACATCGAGCTCTTCGGCGAGTTCGGCGCTGGCGCTCATGATTTCTGTCGTGACCGAAAAGGGTGAACACGGCGCCAAGGCGATCTGGATTTGCGCGCCCGCACCGCGTTCATGGTATCGAGCGATCAGCCGCTGGCTGTCATCGAGAATCACCTGCCCCTGCTGCACGGTCTGCTGCGGCGGCAAGCCTCCGTCGGCCTCGCCCAGGCTCATCGAACCGCGGGTCAACATGGCGCGCATGCCCAGTTCGCGGACACTTTGTACTTGCACGTCGATGGCGTTTTCCAGCCCTTGCGGAAATAGATAGTGGTGGTCGGCCGCCGTGGTGCAGCCTGACAGCAGCAGTTCGGCGAGTGCCACTTTGCTGGCCAGGGCGAGCTTTTCCGGTGTGAGTCGCGCCCATACCGGGTAAAGCGTCTTCAGCCATGGGAATAGCGGCTGGTTGACCACAGGCGCCCAGGCGCGGGTCAGGGTCTGATAGAAATGATGATGGGTGTTGATCAGCCCTGGCAGGATGACGTGCTCGCGGGCATCGAAAATCTTGTCGCACGGCCGGGCAGGTTGCTGGTCGGCCCCCAGCAGTTCGACGATCACGCCGTCCTGCAGCACGAGGCCACCACGGGCATCGAGATCGTTGGCGGTAAAAATGGCGAGGGGGTTTTTCAACCAGGTACGGGTCGCAGGCATGATGCCGGCTCCTCTGAAAATGGGTTCAGGTTAGCCAGCTCAGTGATGCCCTGTCTGCTGATCCAGGGGCGCCGTGGGAGGGCGCGGTTCGGAGTTTACTCAGGTTGCCGGACGCATTTCCAGTGCCCAGTTAAGTTCTACTGTGGGAGCGGGCTTGCTCGCGAAAGCGGCGTATCAGCCGACATCTTGTTACCTGACTGTGTACTTTCGCGAGCAAGCCCGCTCTCGCAATGAATTCGTGGTGTTTACCAGGGAATCGTCTCGCCTCTGTAATTGACGAAGTGATGCCCGCCCTTGCCGGCGAAGGCATTGACCTGATCGATCAGTCCGCGGGTGCTGGTCTCCACATCGATTTGCGCATCTTCCCCGCCCATATCGGTTTTCACCCAACCCGGATGCAGCGACAGTACGGTCAATGACTGCCCGTCCAATTGGCTGACAAAACTGTTGGTCATCGAATTGAGCGCGGCCTTGCTTGCCTTATACAGCGCCAATTCCGGCGCGTCGGGCATGGTGACGCTGCCCAGCACGGAGCTCATGAAGGCCAGTACGCCGCTGCCTTCGCGGATTTGCCCGACGAAACGCTGAGCCAGGTTGATCGGGGCCACGGCATTGGTGAAAAACAACTGGCCGACCTCAGCCAACGTCGCGCCGCCGGGGCTCTGGTTGGCGGGGCCCTTGACGCCCGCATTGACGAAAAGCAGATCAAAGGTTTCGCCTTTGAGCTGCTGGCTCAGGGCGATGACGGCTTGCTGGTCGTCCATGTCGAGCTTCTCGACGCGTACCGGCCCCAGCGCTTTCAAAGTCTCTGCACCCTGCGGGTTGCGCACCGTGGCGGTTACGAGCCAACCATCACTCAGAAGCGTCTTCACCAAGCCAAGGCCCAAGCCTCGGGAGGCGCCGATGATCAATGCTTTTTTTGCCGAATTCATGAGTGCTTCCTTGAGAAGAAAAAGTCACGGATTTAATGGACAGCGTTTCCTGAGCCGTTGTTTCAAAGCGTGACGCTACGCGTCGGATTTGGTCATGTTGCCCAATAACGCCTGGTTAAAAAATGAACAAGCGGCTGCGAGCCATGCCGCTCTTGGGGATGCTCGAGCCATGAACGGGTTATCCACAGGTTGCTCCACAGTAATTGTGTGCAAGCGTTATCGTCAGGCATAAGCCCTGTGTGGCTTTCTTCTAAAGGTGATAAAGCGCCGCAACCACTTGTTTTTGGTGTGGATTCGGACAATCTCGGTTTCCCTGTACGAAAAATGAACAAACCTCTGGAAGCCGCATGACAGAAGGGTTACAGCATGATGCGCCCAGGTTATCCACAAGCGGGTGCACAGTGCATGTGGGCAAATCGGCGGCAGACGTCATGGGGTTTCTCGCTCCAGGCGTATCTGCCCGCGACTCAGGTCGCTCAGCCGCGCCTGCAATGTTTCGATGTGTTCTTTGCCCACCGCTAACTGAAGTTCCACGCCATTGGCGGTGAAACGCTCGGCGTTCACCACGCCACCGCATTCGGCTGTGCGCAGTTTTACCAGGGCCAGCTCCGCGAACCCGCAAAGGCAGCGCAGCGACACGCGGCTGATCAGTTCAACCTTTTCAGCGTTCTGCAGGCATTTGTTTGCTCCGCCGCCGTAGGCCCGGGCCAACCCGCCGGTACCCAGTTGGATGCCGCCGTACCAGCGGATGACCAGCACCACGACCTGGTCGCAGTCCTGGGCCTGGATGGCTGCGAGGATCGGACGCCCGGCGGTGCCGCCCGGTTCGCCATCGTCGCTGCTGCGATACTGCTCACCGAGTTTCCAGGCCCAGCAATTGTGAGTGGCATCGAGGTCGCTGTGCTGCTCGATAAAGGCCTGGGCGTCGGCAGGGCAGGTGATGGGCGCGGCGAGAGTAATGAAACGGCTTTTGCGAATCTCTTCACGGTATTCGCAAAAACCGACGAGGGTATAAGGCATGTAATCCTAGAGGTCAGGTGTCAGGCCGCAGCCTTTGAGAATGACACGGATGAGGTTGTCGCCGGCGTCGATCATGTCTTGCTTGGTCAGCTTGCTACGACCGGTCACGCGGCAGATCTGGGTGGCGAAATCAGCATAATGTTGGGTGCTGCCCCAGAGCAGGAAGATAAGGTGCACCGGATCGACCGGGTCCATTTTGCCCGAATCGATCCAGGCCTGGAAAACAGCCGCCCGGCCCTTGAACCAGGTGCGATAGTCCTGATTGAAATACTCGCTCAGGCATTCGCCGCCGCTGATCACTTCCATGGCGAAGATCCGCGACGCCTGGGGTTGGCGGCGCGAGAACTCCATCTTGGCGCGAATATATCGGCTCAATGCCTCAGCCGGATCGTCTTCGGCTGTCAGGGAATTGAACGTGCTGTCCCATAACTCGATGATGTTGCTCAGCACCGCCACATAGAGCCCGAGCTTGTTGGTGAAGTAGTAATGCAAGTTCGCCTTGGGCAATCCAGCCTTCAAGGCAATGGCATTCATGCTGGTGCCCTTGAAACCGTGACGGGCGAACTCATCCTCGGCGGCCCTGAGGATGGTCTCTTCGTTCTGTTGACGAATGCGGCCGGTAGGCTTGCCACCATGGGCGGGAACTTCAAAGGTCATGGACATTTCCGGGCTGGGTCTGTGGGGGCGGGCAAATGCGTTCATAGCGCACCGGCGCGGATCCGACAAGTGTTGCGGCGATAAAAGCCATGCGTGGCGGAGAATCAGCGCGTTGCCGCCAGGCTTTCGAGAAAACTTTCCAGCACCAGATGAGGACGACGTCCCTTTCGCGTGACCGACGCCAGGCTCAGGTCGTAGAAACGCGCCAAGGGCTTGAGGGCTCGCAGCCGTCCTTGCTGGACCCAGAGATTGGCATAGTGGTCCGGCAGATAACCGATATAACGCCCCGTCAGGATCAGGAACGCCATGCCTTCGCGATCCGATGCGCTGGCGGTGCAGTTCAGCGCCTGGTAATGGGCCTGGATGTCGGCCGGCAAACGGAACGTCGGCGCGATGGCGTCCTGGCTGTTAAGGCGCGCGTCTTCCAGTTGCTGATCATCTACATAAAAAAGCGGGTGCCCCACGGCGCAATACAGCAATGAACGCTCGCTGTAGAGCGGTTGGTACTCAAGCCCGGAAAGCGCACTGGCCTGGGGAACCACGCCGACATGCAGGCGACCATCCAGCACACCTTGCTCGACTTCGTTGGGGGCGATCATGCGAATCTGGATCTGCACGTCCGGCCCGCGTTCTTTCAACTGGGCCAATGCATGGGTGATGCGCATGTGGGGCAGGGTGACGAGGTTGTCTGTCAAGCCTATGGTCAGTTCGCCGCGCAAATGTTGATGAAGACCGTTCACTTCGGTGCGGAAACTTTCCAGCGCACTCAAGAGCTGCAGGGCCGATTGATAGACCTCGCGGCCTTCTTCAGTCAGTGAAAATCCCGCGCGGCCACGCTGGCACAAGCGCAGCCCAAGGCGTTGTTCCAGATCGTTCATCTGTTGGCTGATGGCCGAGCGACCGATGCCAAGCACCGTTTCGGCGGCGGAAAATCCACCGCATTCCACCACGCTGCGAAAGATCCGCAACAAGCGAATATCGAAGTCGCTAACCTGGGCCAGCGGATCGGGACGACGAATACTCATAGTTTACTGAACCGCTGACTGAAGGTTAGAAAAGCTGGATTTCACCGACTTTATCGCCGTGGCAACGTAGCCGCAAGAACGCTTCTGATTTCATTCCGTTTATGTCTTGCGAGGTTTTGTCGATGAACATGCCCGAACACGCTGTCGGTTCCCTGGCCAGCCAGCTCAAGCTGGATGCCCATTGGATGCCTTACACGGCCAATCGCAATTTCCAACGCGACCCCCGGCTGATCGTCGCCGCCGAAGGCAGTTGGCTGACGGATGACAAGGGACGCAAGGTCTACGATTCGCTGTCGGGATTGTGGACATGCGGCGCCGGGCACACCCGCAAGGAGATCCAGGAAGCGGTCGCCAAGCAATTGGGCACGCTCGACTATTCGCCGGGATTCCAATATGGGCACCCACTGTCGTTCCAGTTGGCGGAAAAAATCACCGACCTGACCCCGGGCAACCTCAACCATGTGTTCTTCACCGACTCCGGGTCCGAGTGCGCCGATACCGCTGTGAAGATGGTTCGCGCTTACTGGCGCCTCAAGGGGCAGGCCACCAAGACCAAGATGATCGGCCGGGCCCGCGGTTATCATGGCGTGAACATCGCCGGCACCAGCCTGGGCGGCGTCAGCGGTAACCGCAAATTGTTCGGCCAGGCCATGATGGACGTTGATCATTTGCCGCACACCTTGCTTGCTGGCAATGCATTTTCCCGCGGCATGTCGAAGGAGGGTGGCATTGCCTTGGCCGATGAGTTGTTGAAGCTGATCGAATTACACGACGCTTCCAATATCGCCGCGGTGTTTGTCGAACCCATGGCGGGGTCCGCCGGTGTCCTGGTTCCGCCAGAGGGCTATCTCAAGCGTCTGCGGGAAATTTGCGATCAGCACAATATCCTGCTGGTGTTTGACGAAGTGATTACTGGTTTTGGTCGTACCGGTGCGATGTTTGGCGCCGACAGTTTTGGTGTGACGCCGGACCTGATGTGCATCGCCAAGCAAGTCACCAATGGTGCGATTCCCATGGGGGCTGTGATCGCCAGTTCCGAAATCTATCAGACCTTCATGAGCCAGCCGACGCCCGAATACGCCGTGGAATTTCCCCATGGCTATACGTATTCGGCGCATCCGGTGGCGTGCGCAGCAGGCTTGGCTGCCCTGGACCTGTTGCAGAAGGAAAACCTGGTGCAGAGCGTGGCCGAAGTCGCGCCGCATTTTGAAAAGGCCTTGCACGGTTTGAAGGGCTCGAAAAACGTCATCGACATTCGCAACTTTGGCCTTGCGGGGGCGATCCAGATCGCACCGCGCGATGGCGACGCGATCGTTCGCCCATTCGAGGCGGGCATGGCGTTGTGGAAGGCTGGCTTTTATGTGCGATTCGGTGGCGACACGCTGCAGTTCGGGCCAACGTTCAACAGCAAACCGCAGGACCTTGATCGGCTGTTCGATGCGGTTGGCGAAGTGCTGAACAAAGTCGACTGATTCCCTCTTTATATAAGGACGCCCCCTGGGCGTCCGCTGTTCGATCCGTCTGGAGTCCCCATGAGTCTCATTCCGCATTTGATCAATGGCGAGCTGTTGAGCGACAGCGCACGCACCGCCGACGTGTTCAACCCATCCACCGGGCAGGCAATCCATCAGGTACCGCTGGCGGATCGCGCAACCATTCAACGCGCCATCGAGGCTGCCAAGGCGGCTTTCCCGGCCTGGCGCAATACGCCGGCGGCGAAGCGCGCCCAGGTCATGTTTCGTTTCAAGCAGTTGCTGGAGCAGAACGAGTCGCGCATCGCGCAGTTGATCAGCGAAGAACATGGCAAGACTCTGGAAGACGCCGCCGGTGAGCTCAAGCGCGGTATTGAAAACGTCGAGTTTGCCTGTGCCGCGCCGGAAGTCCTGAAGGGCGAATACAGTCGCAACGTAGGACCCAATATTGACGCCTGGTCAGACTTCCAGCCTTTGGGGGTTGTGGCGGGTATCACGCCGTTCAACTTCCCGGCGATGGTGCCGTTGTGGATGTACCCACTGGCTATCGTCTGTGGCAACTGCTTCATCCTCAAGCCTTCCGAGCGCGATCCGAGTTCGACACTGCTGATCGCCCAGCTGTTGCTGGAGGCCGGTTTGCCCAAGGGCGTTCTGAGCGTGGTCCACGGTGACAAGGCCGCGGTGGATGCATTGATCGAGGCACCGGAAGTGAAGGCGCTGAGTTTTGTCGGATCGACACCGATTGCCGAATACATCTATGCCGAGGGCACTCGCCGCGGCAAGCGTGTGCAGGCATTGGGCGGGGCGAAGAACCATGCGGTGCTGATGCCTGATGCTGACCTGGACAATGCCGTCAGCGCGTTGATGGGGGCCGCGTACGGTTCGTGCGGCGAGCGTTGCATGGCGATTTCGGTGGCGGTGTGTGTCGGCGATCAGGTGGCGGATGCGCTGGTGGCCAAGTTGGTGCCGCAGATCCAGGCGCTGAAGATCGGCGCGGGGACTTCGTGTGGGCTGGACATGGGGCCGCTTGTTACTGGTCAGCATCGCGACAAGGTCAGTGGCTATATAGAAGAAGGCGTATCGGCGGGGGCCTCGCTGGTTGTCGACGGTCGCGGCTTGAGTGTGGCAGGGCATGAGGAGGGCTTCTTCCTCGGCGGTTGCCTATTCGATCGCGTGACGCCCGAGATGCGTATCTATAAGGAAGAGATCTTCGGACCGGTGCTGTGTCTCGTCAGGGTCAATAGCCTCGAAGAGGCGATGCAACTGATCAACGATCACGAGTATGGCAACGGCACCTGCATCTTCACCCGTGATGGTGAAGCGGCGCGGTTGTTCTGTGATGAGATTGAAGTCGGCATGGTCGGCGTCAACGTACCACTGCCGGTGCCTGTTGCTTATCACAGCTTTGGTGGTTGGAAGCGCTCGCTGTTTGGCGACCTGCACGCCTACGGCCCGGATGGCGTGCGTTTCTATACTCGTCGCAAGGCAATTACCCAGCGCTGGCCGCAACGTGCCAGCCACGAGGCTTCACAGTTCGCATTCCCCAGTTTGTAATCGATAAGCGCAGAAGCCGGTACCCTTGGATGCCGGCTTCTGCGTTTACAGGGGTTTTTTGACTGATATGACAGAATTATGAAAATAACGGTTGACGGCAGATTCCATGTGTCTATAATTCGCCCCACTTCCGGCGCAGTCGAAACTAAAAACTCCTTGAATTTCAATGAGTTAAGTAGGTTTCGATAGGTCAGGCGCTTCAGTTAATCGAAGCGTTGAAGGAGTTGATAGAGCAGTGTTGTTTGA
>NZ_JAOSHO010000221.1 GCF_025917275.1 Pseudomonas agronomica
GCTCCCTCGCCAAGGGCGGTCAGGCAGCCACCGGTGGCGGCAACGTCGCCACCAGGCGGATCGAGGCGGTCAGTTCCTCCAATTGGAAGTGCGGCCGCAGGAACACAGTGGCCTTGTAGGCGCCTGGCTTGCCCGCCACTTCCGTCACGTCCACCCGGGCCTCGCGCAACGGGTATTGCGCCTTGATCTCCTGCGGCGCGTTGTCGTTGATCAGTACGTAGTCGGCGATCCAGTTGTTGAGGTAGGTCTGTACGTTGTCGCGGGTCATGAAGCTGCCGACCTTGTCGCGCATGATCACCTTCAGGTAATGGGCGAAACGCGAGGCCGCCAGCACATACGGCAACATCGCCGAGATCCGCGCATTGGCGTTCGCCTCGTTGGTGTTATAGACCTTGGCCTTGTTGGTGCTCTGGCCGCCGAAGAACACCGCCACGTCACTGTTTTTCTTGTGGCACAGGGCGATGAAGCCGAGGTCGTTGAGTTCTTTCTCGCGACGGTCGGTGATCGCCACTTCGGTCGGGCATTTGAGCGACAGGTCCCCGGAGCTGGTACGGAAGGTATGGGCCGGCAGGCCTTCGACCGCGCCACCGCCCTCGGCCCCGCGAATCGCCGCGCACCAGCCGTATTTGGCGAAGGCCTCGGTGATGCGTTGTGACAATGCCCAGGCAGCGTTGCCCCACAGGTATTTGCTGTGGTCGGTGCCGTTGACGTCCTCGACGTAGTTGATGCCTTCCACCGGCAGCGTGTCCGGCCCGTAGGGCAGGCGCAGCAGGAATTGCGGCAGCACCAGTGACACGTAGCGAGAGTCTTCGCTTTCACGGAAAGCGCGCCACTTGATCAACTCCTGGCTTTCGAAAATCTTCGACAGGTCACGCGGCACCGCCAGTTCGGTGAAACTGGTCATGTCGAACAACCGCGGGCTGGCGGCGGCAATGAACGGGGCGTGCGCGGCGGCGGCGACGTTCGAGAGTTTTTCCAACAGGCCGATGTCCTGCGGATGCCGGCCGAAGGTGTAGTCGCCCACCAACAGGCTGAACGGGTGTCCGCCGAAGGTGCCGTATTCTTCCTCATAGATTTTCTTGAACAAGGCGCTCTGGTCGAATTCAACGGCTTTTTCCAGGTCGTTCTGCAGTTCTTTCTGAGTGACGTTGAGCAGGCGCAATTTCAGCCGGGTGCTGGTTTCGGTGTTCTGCACCAGCAGGTGCAGGCCGCGCCAGGAGGCCTCGAGTTTCTGCAGGTCGGGATGATGCAGGACTTCGTTGAGCTGGGCGCTGATCAGCTCGTCTATTTGGCTGATGCGGTCGTTGATCATCGCCACGGTATCCTTGTCGATGGCCATGCCTTCGTCGAGGACCTGGGTGGCGAATTCGGCCAGCATATCGCGGGCGTAGTCTTGCTGGCTGTCGTCGTGGGCCATGCGGCCTTCGGCGATGATCTTGTCCAGCAAGGACAGGGTCTGGGTCGTGCTCTCGCTGGTTTGAGCGCTGGATGAAGCAGGCATGGCTTTATCTCCCTTGAATGAGGCGCGCGATCAGGCCTGTGGTTCGGCCGGGGCCGGGTCATCGTTGGCGGCTACGGTGGGCAGTTCTTGCGTCGCGTCCTGGGGCCGGGCCGATTTGATTTCCTGCAGGCCTTCGGTGTTGGCGATCACGTCACGCAGCAGCTTGTCCAAGTCGTCGTTGCCATCGAGCTTGGTCAAAAGGTCCCGCAGGCGCTGCCGCGCTTCGAACAAACGGCGCAGCGGCGTGACTTGCTCGACGACCTTGACCGGGTCGAAGTCGTCGATGTGACGGAAGTTGAGTTCGATGTTGAGCTTGCTGTCGTCGCCGCTGAGGGTGTTGTTCACCTGGAGCGTGGCGCGGGGGGAGATGGAGGCGAGCACCTCGTTGAAATTATCCCGATCGATCTCGGTGAAGCGCCGCTCGTTGAGCTTGGGCAGCGGCTCCAATGGCTTGCCCGAGAGGTCGGCCAGAATGCCGACGACCAGTGGCAATTCTTTTTTCTCGATAGCGTTGCCGATTTCCACGTCGTAAGTGATCTGGACGCGGGGAGGACGGACTCTGTCGAGCTTGTGCTGGGTACTTTCTGCCATGGCGGCCGACTCCGATGCATGTGTGGAAGCAATGCATCGGGAGTCCCGCTCATCGCATTCCCTTGCTGATCCGCAGGTTGCAAATGGACGGCAGAAAACCTGTCATTCCCTTGACGAACCTGGTCCATTCGACTGTGTGGGTCGAACTATCCAAGACGCTAGAACAGGTCTATAAAAATGCAAGCAAAAACAATTTTTGACCGCTGAGAAAAGGAAGATTCATTTTGCGTGCGTTTTTTCATGGATTTTTTTTCAGCCTGGCGCTCACCGGTTGTTCGTTGTTCGCCCCCAGCGTCGACCTCGACAGCCTGACCCTGGACGTCGCGCCTCGGGCCAACGACGACACGCCGATCGCGGTGGATTTCATCGCGGTGAACGACCCGGACCTGCTCAAGCAGCTGTCGGGCATCACCGCCAGCCAGTGGTTTGCCGAGCGCGAACAATTCCAGCGCGACTATCGCCAACTCCTGTCGGTGTGGGGGCTGGAGCTGGTCCCGGGGCAATTCATCGACCGCCAACCCTTCCCGCTGGAGGGCCGGCGCGCCGCTGGACTTTTGGTCTTCGCCAGCTATAACACTCCGGGAGCCCACCGGCTTCGGCTGGACGATCAGCACGAGGCCTGGCTGAAGTTCGACAGTCGCGAGATGACCCTCGTGAATGACGACCGGCACAAGCAGCCTTGAGTGACCGCGGGCCGCCTCGCGCGGCGATTTGGGATGTCGAAGGGAGTCGTATGAGCCTGTTACCTGACGCGGTGTGCTGGCACGAGGGCATGCAACTTTTGCCTCAGCATTTTCAGTTGCAAGGGCTGCGCGCCGAGGCCCTCGCCGCGCATTTTGCCGGGGCTTGCAACCCTTGGTTCTGGGGCGTCAGCCAGTTGGAAGTCGATCCTTCGGCCCTGAGTGCCGGCCAGGTACGCCTGCTGCAATTGCAAGGCACCTTGCCGGACGGCTTGCCGGTCAATTTGCAGGCCGGTGTCGGGCCAACCCTGGAACTGGACGTCAGCGAGGCGATCGACAAGACCGACGACGCCACCGTGACCGTGTACCTGGCGGTCAGCCCGCTGTGGCGTGCCGGGCAGTTGCTGCCGCTCAAGGGGCGCTTGCAATCGGTGGTTGGCGAGGCTTTGCCAGACCTCACCAGCGGCGAGTTTCCCGAGTCGATCACCGTCTGGCGGCCCAACCCGAGGTTGTGCACGCAATTGAGCAAGGCTGATTCGATCTGCCTGCCATTGCTGCGTATCCGCAAGGAGGGGGGCGGTTTCTGGCGCGTGCCGTATACGCCGCCGACGCCGATCCTGCTGCCGGAATCGGCCCTTGGTCGGCGGGTGGCCGGGGTGTGTGCGAGGGCCAGGGAAAAGTGCATGTTCCTCGCTGGTCGCTTGCGTCAGGCCCAGGCGGCCGGCAACCAGGACGATGCCATGGAGATCCGTCGGCAATTGACGGCCCTGTGGGCGCGCTTGCCGGAGGTCGAAGGGGCGTTGAATACCCGGGTGGCGACGCCCCAGGCGCTCTACGGTTTGCTGCTGGGGCTGGCCGGGAGCTGGTCGGCGTTGGATCCGCTGGCGGGCGTCCCGGCTTTCGCGCCGTTGGATTTTCTCGAGTTGCAGCGCGGCTACGAGCCGCTGCTCGACTGGCTGGAAACCACCCTGGAACTGGTCCGTGCCGGTTACCGAAGCCTGGCGTTCGAGCGCAACGAGCAGGCTTTCTCGATCCAGTTGCCTGACGATCAGCCGAATCAACGCCTGGTGATCGGTTTGCGCATGCCCAACGGCGCCGGTGAACAAGCGGCGGCCGAATGGTTGCGCGGCGCGATCATTGCGTCGGCGCCCCACATTGCGCTGCTGAGTCGCCAACGCATGAGCGGTTTGCCACACCAGGCCATGAGCCGCAACGAGCAGGTGGCCTACAGCGTCGGTGACGACACCCGTTTGTTTGTGGTGGCCGCGAGCGGGCAATGGTTCGACGGCCAACTGCCGCTGCACATCGTGGCGCCGGCTTCGGCCCAGGCCAGCAGCCCGTGGCAAGTGGTGTTGTTCGTGGCGCAAGCCAGTGAAAGTGCCTGATCGCAAAAGGGGAGCTGTATGCCTGACGGAAGTGGCGGGGTGGTTCGGAGTCTGCACGAGGCGCCGCTGAGCAGCGCGTTTCGTCAAGCCTGGTTGAAGTGGTCCCAGGAGTGGCAAGACCTGCCCAAGGACAGTGATCCGGCAATTGTGATCAATCGGGTCGTGGAGTTTTCCGGTCGCGGCGCCCAGCGTCTCTGGCGGGTGGCCTACGCCACTGTCGGCGATGCCGCTTCCGAGCAGGTCAAGGCGCTGGTCTATGCCTTCGTCGCGCTGGTGGACGAGACGTTGCTGTTCAGCACCTGGCCCGGCCAACTGGCTTGGCAGCAGCATCCCCTCGAGTCACGCATGTACGCCAGCCGCCAGGCCGGCGAGCGCTTGCCCGCAGCGATCAAGAAGCTGCTGGATGAGCAGATGCCGGGCACTCGGGATCTGGCGAATGTCTATCTGCAATGCCTGATCCTGGGATTCCAAGGGCGCTTGCGCGGCGAGCCTGGTCAGGTCCAGCACGAAAAATGGCGCGTGGCGTTGTTCACCTTTGCCTGGCAGCACGAACCCGATTACGTCGACGTCAGCCAGCGCCTGGCGATGTCTGCGGCGGCGACGCCCGCGCGTATGCCAGCGCAGCAATCCTTGCCGGACGGCTTTCGCCTGGTGTTGGCGATCGTGGCGATGGTGCTGTTGTTGACTGCCTTGGGGCAGGTCTTCTGGCATGACATCCGCCTGGAGCTCGAACCGGTGTTGCAATTGAACGAGTCGCCAGTCCAGGAGCAGGATTCATGAATACCCTGAGCATCGTCGCCTTGGTGCTGCTCGCCATTGTCGTGGTGCTGGTGATCGCGGCAGCGGTCTGGTGGTTGCGAACCCAGGGCGGGGCGGCGATTCGCAATTTCTACGGGGCGGTGCGCCAAATGGAGCAGGAGCAGGGCACCCGCGACCGCTATCAGACGCCTTGGTTGATGATGCTCGGCAACGAAACCGACGGTGCCCAGTTGTGCAGCCAATGGCGGTTGCAACCCACGGACAAGGCGGGCTGGTTCGGGCGCTGGTTTTGCGATGCCGAAGGCGCCGTATTGGTGGTGCCCCAGGCCTTGTTCCTGCCCGATGAAGGCATGAATCGGCAACGGGGCAATTGGTGGCGACTGCTGGGCCTGTTGTTGCGGCTGCGCAGCAAGCGGCCATTGGACGGGGTGATCTGGACAGTACCGTTCAGCAAGTTTGATGACATCGAGCACACCACTGAGCTGAGCCTCAAGGTCCGGCGGGTTTTTATCGATTTGCTGCAACGGTTTGGCCTCAGCCTGCCGGTGTACGTGGTGATCACCGGGATGGAAGAGTTGCCCGGGTTCCAGGAATTGGTCAGCGCGCTGCCTGCCAAGGCGCGTGAGTCAATGCTGGGCTGGTCGTCGCCTTACTTGCCGGATGCGGCGTGGCAGTCGCACTGGAGTGACCAGGCGCTGGATGAGATCAACGCCGCGCTGGCGCAGTCGATCATCGAGATCGGTGCGCTGTCGGGACAGCTGAGCACCGATCTCTATGGCCTGCCGGAACGCTTCGAAGGCTTGCGACGAGCCTTGCAGGTCTTGTTGGAGCCTGCATTCCAGGGCAACGCCCAAGGCGAAGCGCCGCGATTTCGCGGCGTGTACTTCACCGCCAGCCAGGCACCGGCCACCGGCGGCGACAGTTTGACTGCCCATCACAATGGCCAGCGGCAAACGGTATTCGCCCGGCAATTGTGGTCGCGACGTCTTATGGCCGAACGCGGCCTGGCCCAGCCCGTGCCTCGCTTGCTACGCGTGCGCCAACGCGGGCATCGGCTGGCCGGCGCGGTGGCGTTGGTGGTGGGCCTGGTCTGGTTGGGAGGCATGGTCTGGGTCTGGCGCGATTCGGTGGAAAATGCCGAGGGACTGTCGCGGTTGGTCCTCAGCGCCCACAAGAACCACATCGTCGTTGACCCGGACCAGCCGCAACTGGAACCGACCCGGCATAACGTGCAGAACTACTGGAACGTCCTGGAGAAAGCCCCGCGCTG
Source organism: Pseudomonas agronomica (assembly GCF_025917275.1). Classification (GTDB taxonomy): domain Bacteria; phylum Pseudomonadota; class Gammaproteobacteria; order Pseudomonadales; family Pseudomonadaceae; genus Aquipseudomonas; species Aquipseudomonas agronomica. The sequence continues at coordinate 6,187 of NZ_JAOSHO010000221.1, forward strand.
GCGCTTTGTCTCGGTTGTCTTCCCCACATCCTGGTTTTCCTCTGTGGACACGCAGCTGGAGGATGGCTTGCGCCTGACCGCCAGGCACCATTGGATACTACCGTTGCGAGACTTGCTCAATTGCGACCTGGAACAACTCAAGTCCATCCGCAACACCGAGCGGCGGGGCAACGTCGAGAACGACGACCCGGCGCAGTGGCAGAGTTACCTGAAGGCCAAGGCGCTGGTGGATTTGGCAGCTCGCCTCGAGCAGCACAACCAGATGTTCAGCCAAGTGGTGAATGACCCCAAGGCACCACTGGACGAACTGGTGCAGTTGAGCAACGCCGCGTTGTCCCTGGGCCTCAACACTGGGACGTTGAGTCGCCCACAGTTTTACAACCGGGTCCTGTTCGATGCGCGTAACAGCTATTTGCAAGGGCTGGACCTGAACGCCGCGCGCCCGGTCATCGCCGATAATTTCACCGGCCTGATGCAACGCTGGCTGGACCATTATTTTTTGGCGGACAACTTCGTTCGCCAGGCCGGTTATCTCAAGTTGCACCTGCAACGGCTGGAGGCCGGCAGCGGCAACTCCTTGAGTGAGCTGGAAGACCTGATGGCGCTGATCGATGACCTGCAGACGCTGGTGAGCCTGACCAACTCCGCCTGGGGCCGGGGCAAGGGCCAGGACCTGGTGCCCGGCTACACCCAGATGCTGGACAAGGTCAGCCACAGCACTTTGCTCGGCCCGGACATCACACAGGACCTGGAGAGCCAGGCGGCGAAGTTGCAGCAGAACTTTCGCGACCAGTGGATCGTCCAGAGTGGTTCCCGGGATAATCTGCTGGTGCAGCAGGGCAGCGGCTTGCTGGTGTTGCAGGACCATGTCACCGCTCTGGACAGTGCGGTGCAAGCGCTGTTCAAACGGGATTTCGTGGCGTTGGCGATGCAGAAGGACCCGTCGTCGGGTAACCCCGATTCGATGGGGCAGGGCAATGGCAGCGACGATTTCAGCGGCGCCCTGAACTACTTCGCCAGTTACAAGAGTTATGTCAACGAGGAGCTGCCGCGCATCCCGCCGGATTACCGCGATGCACTGATGCAGGCCGCCGAAAACGCCGCGGCACGGGCCATGTGGTTGAGCCTGGATGAAAGCGAGGAGCCGCTGCCGGGCATGGGCTTCAACGTACAGACGACCCAGGCCGTGGCGCTGCAGAAAGCCTTCATGGACGTGCATCGGGGTGACCTGGCGATACGTTTCCAGCGCCTGCTCAATCGCCGGGCATTGGCGCAGATCAACAGTGGCCTGGACGAAATCGATGCCCAGCCGTTATTCAGCCAGCGCGCCGATATCGAGCGTTGGGACGGTTCGAAGAACTTCGGCTTGCGGCTGTATGGCGCCAACGATCCACAGGAACTGAAGCTGAACTTGAACCAGCAATTCAGCGCCATGCTGCAGATCGCCGAGCAGCGCATGCCTGCCCTGGAATGGCTGATCGTCCAGCAGGACGACCTGTCCGCCCTGGAGCATGACCAGGTGGCGCGGTTCATGGCCCTCAACGACGAACTGCTCAAGTACAAGAATCAGAACCCGGCCAGCTCGGCTGCCCAGTTGGAGCAATTGGTGAGTCGGGATTTCAATGCGATGGACACCGCGTCCTGCGCGCAGATCTTGCAGACCTCCAGCCTGTCCGGTGGGCGCGGCGACCTGGCTCGGCGCACCGTCGCATTGCAGCAGGGTGCGCTGCAACGTTGCCTGTACCTGCAACAGAACCAGGCGGCGATGGCCTGGAATGACCTGGCCAATTATTTCAACCAATACCTGGCGGGACGCTTCCCGTTTTCCCAGGACGTGCGGGCCAGCGATGCCGACCCGGCGCGGGTGCAGCACCTGTTGGAATTGATCGAGACACGCGTGCCCCTGGCCCAGGCCGGGCTGACGCTGAGCCAGACGCCCGAGCGCTTGGCGGCCGAGGATTTCCTCAACCGCTTGAAGCAGGCCGGTGTCTGGCTCGGGCCGCTGTTCGTGCGGGACAAGAGCGGCATCCTGGGCGTGGAGATGGACGTGCGCTGGCGCACCGATCGCGATGAGGAGCGTGGCGCCGACCAGGTCATCGCTTGGAGCCT
>NZ_JAOSHO010000222.1 GCF_025917275.1 Pseudomonas agronomica
AGCAAGCTCCCTCGCCACAAAAGCTCTATTACTCAGATCTGCGGCGAGTTCAAAGTTCAAGCCACATATGGACCTTGTCGAAGTACTCGTCCCCCACGCGAATCGCCATCGGCTCAAGGCCATACAGCACGAAACCGCAGCGCTGGTAGAGCTTGATGGCCGGCTCGTTGCCGGCGGTGACGGTCAGTTGCACCAAGCGCAGGAAGGCATGGCGACGGGCTTCGTCGAGGGCGGCCTGCATCAGGCGTTCACCCAACCCACCGTGGCGATGGGCCTCGATCACGTACATGCCGAACAGCGTTGCCTTGTGCCGCCCCTTCAGCCGCGGCTCCAGGGCCAGGCCGACGATACCGACCAGCTCGTCCGCCACGAACGCGCCGAGGATCACTTCGAGCCGGCTGGTCAGGCGCGATTCCCACCAGTTGATGGGCAACGCTGCCCGTTCGCTGGCGCTGGAGGTGAAGGCCTGTGGATGAAATTCATAAGCCTGGAGCATCAGCTCGCGATAGGCCTGGGCATCACCCGCTTTCAGTCGTCGGATGCTCACGCCGAACGCCGTTGCTCAAGCATCAGCCGCACCGCCAGCGCGCCGAGTACGAAACCCATGAAATAGCGCTGCGCGGCCAACCAGGTCGGGTTGTGGACAAACCATGAGGCGATGCCGGCGGCGAACAGCGCGATCAGCAGGTTGACGCTGAAACTGACGCTGATCTGGGTCAGCCCGAGGATGATGCTCTGGGTGAACAGCGAGCCATGTTCCGGGCTGATGAACTGCGGGAAAACCGAGAGGTAGAACACCGCGATCTTCGGGTTCAGGGCGCTGGTGAGAAAACCCATCGAGATCAACTTGCGGGTCGAGTCAGCCGGCAGTTGCTGGGCCTCGAAGGGTGAGCGCGCGCCGGGTTTCACGGCTTGCCAGGCCAACCACAACAGGTACAGCGCACCGGCCCATTTCAGTACTTCATAGGCCATGGGCACCGCCAGGAACACCGCCGTCAGCCCCGCTGCCGCCGCGAACATGTGCACAAAAAAGCCCGCCACCACACCAAGCAGAGACGTGACGCCGGCCTTGCGGCCCTGGCAGATTGAACGGGAAATCAGGTAGATCATGTTCGGGCCGGGCGTGAGCACCATCAACAGCGCGGCGGCGGCGAAAATCAGCAGGTCCGGCAAGGGGATCATGGGGCGTCACTCCTTGGATCAGCAGGTCGCGAGGCAATGGGCTCGATAAAACGGCAGGATCACTTCGCCTGTCAATGGCGCCAGCAGCAAATCGTTGCTGGGTGTTGGGTCGACCCAACGCACTTCTTCAATCTCGGCGGCAGGCGAAACCGTCGCATCGGTCTCCAGCAAAAACACCTCGGCTTGCACGATGAACCCCGGCTCATTGGCGGCCGGAGCGCTGAACTGTCCCAGGTGACGGGCCTGGGCCGGATCGATCTTGAGCCCGAGTTCTTCGTCCAACTCCCGAGCCAGGGCCTGGACCGGTTGCTCATGGGCCTCGATCTTGCCGCCCGGCTGCATGAAGGCCCGGGTGCCGCGCTTGCGCACCAGCAAGGTCCGGCCGTCCGGGCCGATGAGCAGGGCGGCGGCGATGCGGATCAGGGGGATGGTCATGTTTTACAGAACCTCGGGCAGAAATTGCCGGGGAGATTACAGCTCGCGGCGGGGGGGAGCAAAGCCTGGGCTCGATCTCCAATGCGACACAGTTCCCCTGTGGGAGCGAGCTTGCTCGCGATAGCGGAGTATCAGTCAGAGATTTTTCAACTGACCCACCGCAATCGCGAGCAAGCTCGCTCCCACAGGGAACCCATCGGCTGGCAGATTTTTATTCACCCCAACATCGGCTTCGGCGCCGACGGGTCGGCCTCTTCCTCGGGGATCTTGACGAACACGCTATACCGCGCCCCTTCCATCGCTTCGAAGGCGATGAGTTTTTCGATCAGCGGGCCGCTCATGACCTTGCCGGCATTGAGCAGCAGCATGCCGTTGTCGGCGTTGAGGTTGCGGGCCAGGACCATGCCGGCCGCCAGCTCGCGGGTGGTCACGACCTGCACCGTCGGGTCGGACAAGGTCACGTCTTCCAGATATTCGGCACACGCCTTGATGAAATCCTCGATCATGTCCGGGTCGTACAGCTTGCCGGCGTATTTGCGGATATAGACCAGCGCTTCGTCGCTGTTCATCTGCCGCTCCAGGATCAACCCGCGCTGCAGCTCGATGAAATCCACCGCCAGCTTCAACAGCCGCGAGCCGAACGGAATGGCCTCGCCGCGCAGGTGATCGGGGAAACCGCTGCCGTCCCAACGCTCCTGGTGATGAAGAATGATCCGCGCAGCATCCTTCATCGGGTCGAGCGTCATCAGCAGCGACTCGCTCTGCTTCGGATAGGCGCGGTACAGCTCCAGTTCGGTGTGGTGCAGCATGTCGGCGGGCGTGACCATCATGTTGTCGGTCCAGCTCAGCTTGCCGATGTTATAGAGCGCCCCGGCCATGGTCAGGTCGCGGTCGGTGGACTCGTCGAGAAAATTGAGCCGGCTGTAGACGCGGAGCAGCTCGATGATTTGCCGGTTGGTCTGCTTGGCCTTGGGCAGGCGCAGGTTGGCGATCAGCGAGAACACTTCGGTGCCGGTCACGTAGCTGCGCTTGAGCTCTTCATAGGCCAGGTCGAGCATGTCGGCGGTCTGCTGCAGCTCGGCGGTGCGCGACGCCACGCGTTTCTCCAGCGTGGCGTTGAGGGTCTTGAGTTGCTGGTTCTGCTCGCTGTTCAGCGCTTCGAGGCGCTGGCGTTCGCTTTCCGAATGCTGGTGGGCCAGGGCCTGGCGCAGGGCCTGCACCAATTCCTCGTCGTTCCAGGGTTTGCTCAGGTAGCGATAGAGCTGCCCTTCGTTGATGGCCTTGGTCATCATGTCCACATCGGCATAACCGGTGAGCAGGATGCGCAACGTCGAGGGATACAGCTTGCGGATTTCTGACAGCAGCGTGGCACCGTCCATATTGGGCATGCGCGCGTCGGTCATCACCAGGTCGACTGGCCGCTCCTTGAGAATCTCCAGCGCCTTGGCGCCGCTGTCGGCCAGCAGGATTTCATACGGCTGGCTGCGCAACAGCCTGCGCAGGCTGTTGAGAATCGACTCTTCGTCATCGACCAGCAACACCGTCGGCTTCGTGACCGGAACGTTCGACGATTGATCTTCCATTGACATCCCCTCCCCATTGACGACAACCGTTCTACATTACCCCTGAAAGACAGGCTAGTAGATCGCGAATATTTAGACACAATTTGCCACTACTCACCTCACGCTTCCGATGAGCCGACTATGCTGTACCTCATGAAGGGCCAAGTACAGGCCGAATACTCATGCCAGCGAAAGGGATATCCGATGTTCCCACGGTTCTGTAGTCCGCGTTTCGACGGTATACGGCCATGAGCCTGCCGTCGGAACGATCCAATCGGCGAATATTAATTGTCGATGACACCCAGACAATTCATGAGGATTTTCGAAAGATCCTCAGCCCCGACACAATCCCCGAAGACAGCCTGAGCAGCGCAGAAGAAGCCTTGTTCGGCGCACCGGTGGCGGTTTCCAGCCAGAGTTTCGAGCTCGACTCGGCCTTCCAGGGCATGGAAGCCTTGAACAAAGTCGAGACATCCCTGGCCCAGGGCAAACCCTTCGCCATGGCCTTTATCGATATGCGCATGCCGCCGGGTTGGGACGGCCTCGAAACCATCGAGCGGCTGTGGCGCGTCGACCCCAAGCTGCAAGTGGCGCTGTGCACCGCCTATTCGGATTATTCCTGGGAAGACATCGCCGATCGCCTCGAACTGGGCGACCGCCTGCTGATCCTGAAGAAGCCCTTCGATGCCATTGAAATCCGCCAGATGGCCAGCACCTTGACCGTCAAATGGCAGATGACCGAAGACGCGGCGCTGAAGATGGACATGCTCGAACGGGCCGTGGAGGAACGCACCCGCGAGCTGGCCGACGCCAACATCATCGTGCAGAACAGCCCGACCATCCTCTATCGCCTGCGCGGCGAGCCGCCGTTTCCGTTGATGTACATCTCCCACAACATCACCAAGTTCGGCCATGTCGCGGCGCAACTGATCGACTCGCCGGATTGGGCGCAAACCCTGATCCATCCCGACGACCAGGGCAAGGTCGACGAAGCCATGGTCCGCGTCCTGGACCGCGACAACGCCGGCGCCTCCATCGAATTTCGCATGCGCACCGGCGACGGCACGTTCCGCTGGGTCGAGAACCGCTACATTCCTGTGCGCAACGAGCAAGGCCTGCTGCTGGAAGTCGAGGGCATCATCCTCGACATCACCGAGCGCAAGGTGGCCGAGGAGAAGATCGCCCTGCTGGCCCGCACCGATGGCCTGACCGGACTGGCCAACCGCGCCACCATGATCGAGCGCCTGCACCAGGCCTTCGCCGCCGCCCGTCGGGGCGCGGCGCCGTTCGCGATGTTCTATCTGGACCTGGACCACTTCAAGCGCATCAACGACACCCTCGGCCACCCGATCGGCGACCTGTTGTTGCAGGAAGTCGCCGCGCGCATCAAGGCCTGTACCCGGGAGAACGACGTCGTCGCGCGCCTGGGCGGTGATGAATTCGCCATCCTGCAACTCGACGTCCACGAAGCGACCCACTGCGCTGCGCTGGCGGCGAAGATCCGCGACACGCTGGTGGCGCCCTATTCCCTGGACGGCAATGACGTGCGCATTTCCGTGAGCATCGGCATCAGCCTGTACACCCCGCAGAGCCCGAGTGCCGACAGCCTGATGGCGCAGTCCGACATGGCCCTCTATCGCTCCAAGGAAAAGGGCCGCAATCAGTATCATTTCCACAACGAGGAAATTAACCAGGAAGTGACCGACCGGGTCGCCCTGGCCAATGACCTGCGCCAGGCCATCGAGAACAACGAGCTGCACCTGCACTACTTGCCGGAAGTCGACCTCGGCACCGGGAGGATCCTCGGCATGGGCGTGCAGGTGCGCTGGAACCACCCAGAGCGCGGCTGGCTGGAACCGGCGGCGTTCATGCCGGCCGCCGAGAAAACCGGGATCATCATCGGCCTCGGCCACTGGGTACTCGACCAGGCCTGCCAGCAGATGCGCCAATGGCGCGACCAGGGCATGGCGCCGCCGGTGATCGCCATCGACCTGTCCCTGACCCAGCTCAAGACCGGCCCCGAGCTGATCTACGACGTGCTGCGCACCACCGCGCGCTGGGAACTGGCGCCCTGGGACCTGCGTTTCGACGTCACCGAAGCGACCCTGGCCCAGACCAAATGGACCCACAACGACGTGCTGCCACGCCTGTGTGAACTGGGCGTGCAGGTCGCCATCGATGATTTCGGCACCGAATATTCGTCGTTCGATTACCTGAAGACGTATCGGGTCAACCACCTCAAGCTCGCCCAGCGGTTTCTCGACAGCGCCAGTGACGACCCGGAAAACGCCTCGACCTTGCGCGCGATCCTCAACTTCGCCCGGGACGTGGGCATTGGCATCATCGCCGAAGGCGTCGAGACCCAGGAGCAACGCACCACACTGATGTCCAGCGGCGGCCCGATGCAAGCCCAGGGGCATTATTTCAGCACCGTGGTGGACAGCGGCCAGGCCGCCGAGCTGCTCAAGGCCGGGACCATCATTCCCGTGGCGGACCACTGGACCCGGCCGGCCAGCCAGCTATCGGAGAGCAACCCATGAACCCCATGTCGGTACCCGCCAATCGGCGAATCCTCGTGGTGGACGACACACCCGCCATCCATCAGGATTTTCGCAAGATCCTCAGCCCCAGCGCTGGCAATGACGACTCGCTGGACGACACCGAGAGCCTGTTGTTCGGCACGCCCCAGGTCAATCGACTGCAGTTCCAGATCGACTCGGCCTACCAGGGCGAGGAGGCGCTGGAACTGGTCAAGCGCGCCCAGGCCGAGGGCCAGCCCTATGCGCTGGTGTTCGCCGACATGCGCATGCCGCCGGGCTGGGATGGCCTGCAGACCATCGAACAACTCTGGAAAGCCGACCCGCGCTTGCAGATCGCCCTGTGCACGGCGTTTTCCGACTACTCGTGGGAAACCATGTCCGAGCGCATCGAGTTCGACGATCAGTTGCTGATCCTCAAGAAACCGTTCGATACCCTGGAAATCCGCCAGATGGCCAGTGCCATGACCTGGAAATGGCAGCTGGCACAGGACGCGGCGAGGAAGATGCGCAGCCTGGAGCGCACGATCGAAGAGCGGGTCCAGGAGTTGCTCAAGGTGTCCCACCTGCTGCAATACGACGTGCTTACTGAACTGCCCAACAGCATGTTGCTCGGCGATCGCCTGACCCAGGCCTTGGCCCAATGCCGTCGCCATGACCGGCAATTGGCGGTGATGTTCATCGGCCTCGACCGCTTCAAGCGCATCAACAACGCGCTGGGGCATCCGGTGGGCGATGAAATGCTCAAGCGCGTGGCGCGGACGCTGGCGTCCATGGTGCGTGAATCCGACTCGGTGTTTCGCTACGGTTCCGACGAGTTCGTGGTGATCCTGGGCGATATCACCGACCCGCAAATGACCAAGGGCGTGGCGGAAAAACTGCTGGCGGCGATCAACTCCCCACACCCCATCGACGGCCACGACCTGACGGTCACGGCGAGCCTGGGTGTCAGCGTGTATCCGGCCGACGGCTTCGACGCCGTGGCGTTGATCAAGAAAGCCGAGACGGCGATGCGCAACGTCAAGGAAAACGGCCCCAACGATTACCGCTTTTTCACCGAAGACATGAACCGCCGGGCGCGGCAGCAGCAGACCATCGAATCCGGCCTGCGCCTGGCGCTGCAACGCAAGGAGTTCGTGCTGCACTACCAACCCAAGCTCGACCTGGCGAGCGGCAAGGTGGTTGGTGTCGAGGCGCTGGTGCGCTGGAACCGGCCCGACCACGGCCTAGTCTACCCGTCGGATTTCATCCCGGTGGCCGAGGACAGCGGCTTGATCGTGCCGCTGAGCCAATGGGTGCTACAGGAAGCCTGCCAGCAGGCTTGTCGCTGGGAGGCCGAGGGCATGCGGCCGCTGTACCTGTCGGTCAACGTCTCGGCCATCGATTTTCGCCAGCGCGGTTTCGTCGACGGCATCGCCCGTACCCTCAAGGAAACCGGCCTGGATCCGACACAGTTAGAACTGGAGATCACCGAAAGCGTGCTCATGCAGAACATCGACACCACCGTTGCCACGCTCAAGGCCATCAAGCACTTGGGCATCCGGCTGGCGATCGATGACTTCGGCACCGGCTATTCGAGCCTGAGCTACCTGCAGAAATTTCCGGTGGATGTGTTGAAGATCGACCAGTCGTTCGTCGGCGACCTGAGTATCGACAGTAACGACGCCAAGCTGGTGAGCACCATCATCAGCCTGGGCAAGAGCCTGAACCTGCACATCATCGCCGAAGGCGTGGAGACCCGGGACCAATTGGAATTCCTGAAGATCCACCAGTGCGAGGAAGTGCAGGGCTATTACTTCAGCAAGGCCGTGGAGCCGCAAGCGTTCAGCCAATGGATGGCCGAATGGGAACAACGCCCGAACCCGTTTTCGTAAGCGCCAGAGTTCATAAACCCAGTTTCAAGGAAAGCACCCCATGGCGTCACACGGATTGATTCTGGCTCTCGGCCTGCTCGTGGGATTGAGCACGGCCGCTCACGCCGAGCCACTGGACGAACCGCTCAAGCCGCTGCCTCCCGTTCCGAACCTGGACCCCAAGCGGGTCCAGTTGGGCCAACGGCTGTTCAATGACCCGCGGCTGTCGGTCAATAACACGCTGTCCTGCGCCAGTTGCCATCGCCTGGACAAGGGCGGGGCCGACGACAAGGCGCTTTCCCTGGGTTTCGACGGCAAGCCGGTGGAAGTCAATACGCCCACCGTGTTCAACGCCAGCCTGAACTTCCATCAGTTCTGGGACGGTCGCGTCGACACCCTGGAAGAACAGGTGCACATGGTGGTGATCAGCCCGACGGAAATGGGCAGCACCTGGGAAACGGTGGTCAAGCGCATCGCCGATGATCCTGACTATGCCAAGGCGTTTTCCAGCGCCTATCCCGACGGGGTCAACGAACCGAATATCCGCAGCGCCCTGGCCGACTATGAACGCACCCTGGTG
>NZ_JAOSHO010000223.1 GCF_025917275.1 Pseudomonas agronomica
CCAGCATTGACGCTGATGGCCGATCTGCCACGCCGGGACAATATGCTCCCACTCGATACGCGCGGCGCGACTGGCATTCTTGCGCGGCACGTAACCGCAGGCCGCCAGGTTCACCCGATTGCCGGTGTATTTGCAGCCGCAGTAGAACTCGGTGGATTGCGGGGCGTAGAGTTTCCAGGCGACTTTCTTGGCTTCGTTGAAGGTGCGGGGAGCAGCGGCTTGCGCGCCCATGGCAACGAAGACGAGCGATAAAGCTAAACAGCGAACAATCATCAGGCTCAATCTTCCTTCGGCACAACCCAGAAAACCTGCACGCCGCCATCGTCGCGATAAGCGAGGGTGACGTTGTCGTTCTCGTCGATTTCTTCCAGCAAGCGTTCCCATTCATCCACCGGCTCATCAGGGAGGCGGAAGATCAGCGCAGCCTTGGCTTTTTGTGCGGAGGGGGAATTGATGATTTTCGAGACCCGAAGACCGAGTCGTGAATAGGAATCTAAGGGAGTAGTTGCAGCGGAGGGCGTGGCCACAGGATTATCCTTATTAAGCTGTACGTGCATACAGTATTTATTTGTAGGCATTTACGCAACTGCTTAAAAATCAAGAAAATCGTCTGACAGCGCTTTTTGCGTTTTGATGTAGGAAGAAGGATTTTTTTATCGAGAAAGGTCCTTTGTCTTCAGCAGATTCCGCCAGAGGCCTAAAGAAAATTCCCTGGCGGACGATCTTGCTTGTAGGAAATTCTTTCACGGAGCGAGACATGTCCATTTCAATCGGCTTTCCAAATGCCGCCGCCATCACCATTGGCGGAAAATCCGCAGCCACATTGAATGCCTTGAGCGAGGCGAGCGCCGACGCAGCCGACGAGGCCCTTGGCGAAACGCAAGCGCCTGGCAAGGTCCGTGCGAACCTGGCGACCGAAGCCGAGAGCAAGACCGAAAAAAGCGACAGCGACCAAAGCATTGCCACAAAAATATTGCTCAAGCGCATGCAGGAGCTGCAACAGCAACTGCGCGAGCAACAACAGCAACTTGCCGCGGCACAGGCGCGTCCTTATCCGACGCCTGATGCCAAGACGACTGCTATCCTGTCGATCCAGGGTCAGATCGCCGACACCACCGGCGCGCTGCAGCAGGTTACGGGCAGCTTGATCAAGGAGCTGGCGAAAGATTCCAGCTCGGGTTCGCTGGTCAACACCACGGCTTGATCGATGAGGTTCCCGATGAAAACGGGACGTTGACAAAACGCCGATGCTTTACCATAGTTCATTCCACGCAAACGTTTGCGCGATTGCCGTGCGACGATTTTGCTCACAATAATCATAAAATCGGAGTGAACCCATGAAGCTGCCATTCGCTGGACGCCTTCTCGCCGTCGCCATGCTCGCGGCCGCATCCGCAGCGCTGCCTTTCTCCTCGGCGCTCGCCCAGACCACGGAAAAACCCAAGGTCGCGCTCGTCATGAAGTCCCTCGCCAATGAATTCTTCCTGACCATGGAAGATGGCGCCAAGGCGTATCAAAAGGAACACTCCGCCGATTTCGACCTGATCTCCAACGGGATCAAGGATGAAACCGACACCGCCGGCCAGACTCGCATCGTCGAACAGATGATCGTAAACAAAGTCGATGCATTGATTATCGCGCCGGCCGATTCCAAGGCCATGGTGCCGGTGATCAAGAAAGCCGTCGACGCCGGTATCACCGTGATCAACATCGACAACCAGCTCGACCCGGCAGTGGTCAAGGACAAGAACATCAACGTGCCGTTCGTAGGTCCGGACAACCGCAAGGGCGCTCGCCTGGTGGGGGAATACCTGGCCAAGCAGCTCAAGGCCGGTGACGAGGTCGGCATTATCGAAGGCGTGTCGACCACCACCAATGCCCAGGCACGCACCGCAGGCTTCAAGGATGCGATGGAGGCGGCAAACATCAAGGTCGTTTCTGTGCAGTCTGGTGATTGGGAAATTGATAAGGGCAACAAGGTTGCCTCGTCGATGCTCAGCGAGTACCCGAACATCAAGGCATTGCTGGCCGGCAACGACAGCATGGCGGTCGGCGCGGTCTCGGCCGTGCGCGCTGCTGGCAAGGCGGGCAAGGTGCAAGTGGTCGGCTACGACAACATCAATGCCATCAAGCCGATGCTCAAGGACGGTCGTGTCCTGGCGACTGCTGATCAGTTCGCTGCCAAGCAGGCTGTGTTCGGTATCGAGACCGCGCTGAAGATCCTCAAGGGTGAAAAAGTCGACAGCGGCGCCAACGGCGTCATCGAAACTCCGGTCGAGTTGGTGACCAAGCCGTAACCCTGGCGACACAACGGCGCTCGCCCGTCCGGGCGAGCGCATTGGAGAGTTTGTTATGTCCGTTCGCGACCCGAACGCTGTCCTGTGCGTCAGCGGTATCGGCAAGACCTATGCCCAGCCGGTACTGAGCGATATCACCCTGACGTTGATGCGCGGTGAAGTGCTGGCGCTGACCGGCGAAAATGGTGCCGGCAAAAGTACCTTGTCCAAGATTATCGGTGGCCTGGTCACGCCAACGACCGGGCAGATGCAATTCCAGGGGCAGGATTACCGCCCCGGCAGCCGGACCCAGGCGGAATCGCTGGGCGTGCGCATGGTCATGCAGGAACTCAACCTGCTGCCGACCCTGTCCGTGGCCGAGAACCTGTTCCTCGACAACCTGCCCAGCCACGGTGGCTGGATCAGCCGCAAGCAACTGCGCAAGGCGGCGGTCGAGGCCATGGCCCAGGTGGGGCTCGACGCAATCGATCCCGACACCCTGGTCGGCGAACTGGGCATTGGCCACCAGCAGATGGTCGAGATCGCCCGCAACCTGATCGGCGATTGCCATGTGCTGATTCTCGATGAGCCGACCGCGATGCTGACGGCCCGCGAAGTCGAAATGCTCTTTGAGCAGATCACACGCCTGCAGGCACGCGGCGTGTCGATCATCTACATCTCCCATCGCCTCGAAGAGTTGGCGCGGGTCGCCCAGCGCATTGCGGTGCTGCGCGACGGCAACCTGGTCTGCGTCGAGCCGATGGCCAACTACAACAGCGAGCAACTGGTCACGTTGATGGTCGGCCGCGAGTTGGGCGAGCACATCGACCTGGGCCCACGGCAGATCGGTGCTCCAGCACTGACCGTGAAGGGCCTGACCCGGTCCGACAAGGTCCGCGACGTGTCCTTTGAAGTGCGCAGCGGTGAGATCTTCGGCATCTCTGGGCTGATCGGGGCAGGGCGCACCGAACTGCTGCGGTTGATCTTCGGCGCCGATGCGGCCGACAGCGGCACTGTGGCGCTGGGCTCGCCGGCCAGCGTCGTCAGCATCCGGTCGCCGGCCGATGCGGTGGCCCATGGCATCGCCTTGATCACTGAGGATCGCAAGGGCGAAGGCCTGTTGCTGACCCAATCCATCGCGGCGAATATCGCCCTGGGGAACATGCCGGAGATTTCCAGCGCCGGCCTGGTCAATGGCAGCGCCGAGGTGGCATTGGCGCAGCGGCAGATCGACGCGATGCGCATCCGCAGCTCGAGCCCGACGCAATTGGTGTCCGAACTGTCCGGCGGCAATCAGCAGAAAGTCGTGATCGGCCGCTGGCTCGAGCGCGATTGCTCGGTGCTGCTGTTTGACGAGCCGACCCGTGGCATCGACGTCGGCGCCAAGTTCGACATCTATGCATTGCTCGGTGAGTTGACTCGCAAGGGCAAGGCGCTGGTCGTGGTCTCCAGTGACCTGCGGGAACTGATGCTGATTTGTGATCGCATCGGCGTGTTGTCCGCCGGGCGCCTGATCGATACGTTCGAGCGCGACAGCTGGACCCAGGATGACTTGCTTGCCGCCGCGTTCGCCGGCTACCAGAAACGTGATGCGCTGCTCAACGAAGCGGCGCCTAGGGATCTCTCATGAAAACCGCACCTGCCGCTGGCAAATCCACTGGCAATTTCTATGGCCTCGGCACCTACCTGGGCCTGGCTGGCGCTTTGCTGGCAATGGTCGCGCTGTTCTCGGTCCTGAGCAGCCACTTCCTGTCCTATGACACCTTCAGCACCCTTGCCAACCAGATTCCGGACCTGATGGTATTGGCCGTCGGCATGACCTTTATCCTGATCATCGGTGGCATCGACCTATCGGTGGGGTCGGTGCTGGCGCTCGCCGCCTCGACAGTCAGCGTCGCGGTGCTCGGCTGGGGCTGGAGCGTCTGGCCGTCGGCCTTGCTTGGCATGGCCGTGGCGGCGCTGGCGGGGACGGTCACCGGCTCGATTACCGTGGCCTGGCGTATCCCATCGTTCATCGTCTCGCTGGGCGTGCTGGAAATGGCCCGGGGCCTGGCGTACCAGATGACCGGTTCGCGGACCGCCTACATCGGCGATTCGTTCGCCTGGCTGTCCAACCCGATCGCCTTTGGCATTTCACCTTCGTTCATCATCGCCTTGCTGGTGATCTTCATTGCCCAGGCGGTGCTGACCCGCACCGTGTTCGGTCGCTACCTGATCGGCATCGGCACCAACGAGGAAGCCGTGCGCCTGGCAGGGATCAACCCAAAACCCTACAAGATCCTGGTGTTCAGCCTGATGGGGTTGCTGGCTGGCGTTGCGGCGCTGTTCCAGATTTCGCGCCTGGAAGCGGCGGATCCGAACGCGGGTTCGGGGCTTGAGTTGCAGGTCATTGCGGCCGTGGTGATCGGCGGCACCAGCCTGATGGGCGGGCGCGGCTCGGTGATCAGCACCTTCTTCGGCGTGCTGATCATTTCGGTGCTGGCGGCGGGCCTGGCGCAGATCGGTGCCACGGAGCCGACCAAGCGCATCATTACCGGCGCGGTGATTGTGGTGGCGGTGGTGCTCGACACGTACCGCAGCCAGCGCGCCAGTCGGCGGGCTTGAACCATGGCGACGATCAAGGATGTGGCGGCGCTTGCGGGCATTTCCTACACGACCGTGTCCCACGTGGTGAACAAGACGCGACCGGTCAGTGACGAGGTGCGGCGCAAGGTCGAGGCTGCCATCGAGCGATTGGACTACGTGCCCAGCGCCGTGGCGCGCTCGCTCAAGGCCAAGACCACGGCCACCATCGGCCTGCTTGTGCCCAATAGCCTCAACCCGTACTTCGCCGAACTGGCTCGGGGGATCGAGGATTACTGCGAGCGCAATGGTTACTGCGTGATTCTCTGCAATTCCGATGACAACCCGGACAAGCAGCGCAGTTACCTGCGGGTGTTGCTGGAAAAACGCATCGACGGGTTGATCGTGGCCTCGGCCGGGGGCGATGTCGGCTTGGCCGAAGGGCTGGCCAACGTGCGCACGCCCATGGTGATCGTTGACCGTGGGCTTGATGGCGTGGACGCGGACCTGGTGCGCATCGACCACGAGTACGGCGCGTACCTCGCGACTCGGCACCTGCTGGAGCTGGGCCATCGTGACATTGCGTTTATTGGTGGTCCGGCGGACACCAGCGTGGCGCAAATGCGCCTGGCGGGCTATTGCCGTGCGCTGAAAGAGGCGGGGATCGAGCTGCCTGTGGAGCGCATGCTCGAAAGTGATTTCACCAGTACCGGCGGCTATCGGGCCGCGGCGCAACTGCTTGAGCAGCAACCGCCCAGCGCGATTTTCGCCGCCAACGACATGATCGGCATCGGTGCGCTGCGCGCCGCCGCCGAACGCAACGTGCGCGTGCCCAGCGAGCTGTCGATCATCGGCTTCGATGACATCCAGATGAGCCGTTATGTCTACCCGGCGCTGACCACGGTTGGGCAGTCGATCCTGCAGCTTGGCGAGATGGCGGCAGAAGTCCTGCTGCGACGCATCGCTACGCCGGGGCTCGTCACTGACCAGCGGATCGTGACGCCGAGCATTGTCCTGCGAGAATCGACTGCACCGCTGTCCGGCACATTCGCCCAGTACCGCTGAACCGAATAGATGAGTAATGAAGCAATGCCAGCAAACGTAGTGGTAATAGGCAGCCTGAACATGGACCTGGTGACCCGCGCACCGCGTCTGCCTCGCGGTGGTGAAACCCTGATCGGAGAGTCGTTCTCTACCATTCCAGGTGGCAAGGGCGCCAACCAGGCGGTGGCCGCCGCGCGCCTGGGGGCGCAGGTGTCCATGGTCGGCTGCGTCGGCAGTGACGCCTACGGCCAGCAACTGCGCGGTGCGCTGTTGGCCGAGGGCATCGATTGCCAGGCGGTCAGCGTCGTGGACGGCTCCAGCGGTGTGGCGCTGATCGTGGTCGATGACAACAGCCAGAATGCGATCGTCATCGTCGCCGGGGCCAATGGCGAGCTGACGCCAACGGTTCTCGAGCGTTTCGACGCCGTGCTGCAAAGCGCCGATGTCATCATCTGTCAGCTCGAAGTGCCGGATGCCACTGTGGGGCATGCGCTCAAGCGCGGACGCGAACTCGGCAAGACCGTCATCCTCAACCCGGCGCCGGCCTCCCGTGCGCTGCCGGCCGAATGGTACGCCTACGTCGACTACCTGATCCCCAATGAAAGCGAAGCGATGGTCCTGAGTGGGCTGGCGGTGGACTCCCTGGAAACCGCCGAAGCCGCCGCCACGCAGTTGATCACCGCCGGCGCCGGCAAAGTGATCGTGACGCTGGGCGCCCAAGGGTTGATGTTCGCCAATGGTTCGAGCTTCGAGCACTTCCCCGCGCCACGGGTCAAGGCCGTGGACACCACGGCGGCCGGCGATACGTTTGTCGGTGGCTTCGCAGCCGCGCTGGCGAGCGGCAAGGACGAAGTCGAGGCGATTCGTTTTGGTCAGGTCGCCGCTGCGCTGTCGGTCACTCGCGCGGGCGCTCAGCCCTCCATCCCCACTTTGCTGGAAGTACAGGCGTTCAAATCATGAAAAAGACTCCGTTGCTGAACGTGGCCATGTCACGGTTGATTGCGTCCCTCGGCCATGGCGACAAAGTGGTCATTGGCGACGCCGGCCTGCCGGTCCCGCCACACGTCGAGCTGATCGACCTGGCGCTGACCCATGGTATTCCTGATTTCGTCAGTACCTTGAAGGTGGTGCTCAGCGAAATGCAGGTCGAGAGCCACGTACTGGCCGAGGAAATCCTGGATAAGCAACCGTCGGCCCTGGCGACGTTGGAGGCGCTGCATGCCGAAGGCGCGTTGGGCTCGCGGGAGCTGGTCAGCCACGAACAGTTCAAGCTGCTCAGCCGCGAGGCGAGGGCGATTATCCGCACGGGAGAGTGCTCTCCCTATTGCAACGTGGTGCTGGTCGCGGGCGTCACGTTCTGAGTCTTACCCACCTGCACAAGGAGTGCGCCATGCACCGCTATGCTCAGAAAGTCCATCAACTGCTGCGGAGTCTGCTGCTTTTGTCCCTGATCACCACCGCAAGCGCCCAGGCGGCAGAAAAAATCGACCTGATCATCGACACCGACCCGGGCGCCGATGATGTGGTTGCGCTGTTGTTCGCCCTGGCGTCGCCCGAAGAACTGCATATCCGCGCATTGACCACGGTCGCAGGCAACGTGCGCCTGGACAAGACCTCTCGCAATGCGCGCCTGGCCCGGGAGTGGGCAGGGCGCGAAGAGGTCCCGGTCTATGCCGGTGCGCCAAAGCCGATGATGCGTACGCCGATCTACGCGGAAAACATCCATGGCAAGGAAGGCCTGTCGGGTGTGACCGTGCATGAGCCGAAGAAAGGCTTGGCCCAGGGCAATGCAGTCAACTACCTGATCGACACCCTCAAGGCCGCCAAGCCGCACAGCATCACCATCGCCATGCTTGGGCCGCAAACCAACCTCGCGCTTGCGCTGATCCAGGAACCGGAGATCGTCCAGGGCATCAAGGAAGTGGTCATCATGGGCGGCGCGCATTTCAACGGCGGCAATATCACGCCGGTGGCCGAGTTCAATCTGTACGCCGATCCCCACGCTGCCGAAGTGGTTGCCAAGAGCGGCGTGAAGCTGACCTATCTGCCGTTGGACGTGACCCACAAGATCCTCACCAGCGAGGCACGCCTGAAGCAGATTGCAGCGCTCAACAACAACGCCAGCAAGTTGGTCAGCGATATCCTCAACGAATACGTCAAGGGCGACATGGAGCACTACGGGATGACGGGGGGGCCGGTGCACGACGCGACGGTGATTGCCTACCTGCTCAAGCCACAATTGTTTAGCGGTCGTTCGGTCAAC
>NZ_JAOSHO010000224.1 GCF_025917275.1 Pseudomonas agronomica
GTGGCTTCGACGGTTTGGCGGCCATGGTGCAGACTCAACTGGAAGCCGATCCCTTCTCCGGTCAGATCTTCGCCTTTCGCGGACGGCGTGGTGACCGGATCAAACTGTTGTGGTGGGATGGCGACGGCTTGTGCCTGTTTTGCAAACGGTTGGAGCAAGGACGCTTTGTCTGGCCGCAAGCAACCAGCGGCAGCGTGTCGCTGACGACCGCGCAGTTGTCGATGCTGTTGGAGGGCATTGATTGGCGCCGGCCAATTCGTACAGCACCCGTCCTCGCGGTCTGACTTGCCGCGCTGAAAAAATCCCCAGTAATATTCGGGCATGACCCTCGTGACCGACTCCCTGCCGAATGATCTTCAAGCCTTGAAGGCGCTGATCGCTGCCCAGCACGCAGAGATTGAGCGCTTGAAGATGATGATCGCCAAGTTGCGTCGTACGCAGTTCGGTTGCAGTTCCGAGCAACTAGACGCCATGATCGATCAGCTCCAGTTGAGTCTTGAAGAGCTGCAAGTCAGCCAAGCCGAAATGACACCTCCAGTCGAGCCGGCACCTCGCGCAGTTTCGCGCCGTAAACCATTGCCCGAACACCTACCTCGCGAAACCCACGTGCATCAGCCCGAGTCGCAATGCACTGGCTGCGGTGGGACGCTTCGCCATTTGGGTGAGGATGTGTCCGAAGTGCTGGAGTACGTTCCGGCACGCTTCAAAGTCATTCGCCATGTCCGTCCGAAGTGGGTTTGCCGATGCTGCGAGCACTTCGCCCAGGTGCCGGCACCGAGTCGCCCGATCGCCCGAGGTCTTGCCGGCCCAGGGTTGTTGGCCCATGTGCTGGTCTCGAAGTTTGTCGATCATTTGCCGTTGTATCGGCAGTCCGAGATCTACGCCCGTGAGGGCGTGGAGCTGGAGCGCTCAACCCTGGCCGACTGGGTTGGCCAGAGCAGTCAGTTGCTGCGACCACTGATCAACGCCCTTGAGCACCACGTCATGAGCGGACACAAAGTCCATGCCGACGACACGCCGATTGGCGTGCTCGCGCCGGGCAACGGCAAGACCAAAACGGCGCGCCTGTGGACGTACGTGCGGGACGACCGACCTACGGGGGACGCGACACCGGCGGCGGTCTGGTTTGCCTACTCGCCGGATCGCAAGGGGCAACATCCCCGCGCGCATCTCAAGCGCTTCAGCGGGATCTTGCAGGCGGACGGCTATGCCGGTTTTGCTCAACTATATGCCACGGGCACCATTGAGGAAGCGGCGTGTTGGGCTCACGCCCGGCGCAAGTTTTACGATGTCTACAAAGACCTGGCTTCACCACTTGCCGCCGAGGCGCTGCAACGGATTGCGGGCCTGTATGCCATCGAAAGCGAGATTCGAGGGCAACCGCCCAACCTGCGAAAAGTGGTTCGGCAAAGCCGAGCCAGTCCGCTGCTGGAACAACTCCACGCGTGGCTCAACCAGACGCTGACTCAACTGTCGAAAAAATCGGCATTGGGCGGTGCGATTCTCTATGCCCTCAATCGGTGGCAGGCCTTGGTGCGCTATTGCGATGACGGGCGAATTGAGATCGACAACAACGCTGCCGAACGCGCGCTACGTGCTGTCGCGCTAGGCAGAAAAAATTATCTGTTCGTCGGTTCCAACGCCGGCGGCGAACGAGCGGCTGCGATTTACAGCCTGGTGGGTTCAGCCAAACTCAACGACCTGAACCCGCAAGCCTATTTGACACACGTGCTGGAGCGCATCGCCGACCACCCGATCAATCGGGTCGACGAACTGCTGCCCTGGAACGTTTCTCTCGCCTCCACGGAACTCTGCGAGGCCGCCTGATCCATGGTCAAAACTGTTCGCTTGCCAAAACCCGAACCTGATTTGTTGCTACTGCACATTGAATTGAAGTGGATCGAACCTGCCATCTGGCGCCGTGTGGCGGTGCCCGAGAACATCACCTTAGGCAAATTGCACGCGGTGATCCAGATCGCAATGGGCTGGCACGATGACCATCTGCATGAGTTTGAAATAGCTGGTGAGAGTTACGGTATTCCCGACTCCGATGGATGGGGGCCTCCCGTGAACTCGGAGACCCGCAAGACTCTGATCAAAGCGTTGAACGGGAAAAGGACATTCCGCTAGGTCTATGACTTTGGCGATGGCTGGGATCACCGGATCAAAGTCGGAAAGAGAAATCCGATGCCCACTCCGTAGGACATTGAGTCGAAATCCAATCACGATGTTCTCATTGGAAGGGTCTGCAACAGATGTCGATTAAGCTCCTGGCCCACGCCGAACGCCTCTTGGACGCTTACGATAGTCAATCCTTGATGCTTGGAGGCCCAATCTTCTGCCGCTGGGATAGATGCGAAGAAATGCACATGGCAACAGAAGGACTGACGAACGTCGGCCGCCTCCTGCGGCAATACCAGTGACACTGCCACGTCGGCAGGTTCAACAGCCTGTATCTCGCTGGGTGAAACCGTAAGCGAAACGGGTGCTCCAGTTGCAGCGCAATGCGACGAGACGCGAGCTGTACGGCCGATTAACGCCGGGAGCATCAGGGTGTCCAGCGCGCACCAGGCATACAGCCGGCGGTTGTCAATTTCCAAGACATGCGACGTCTCGCGCAAGGTGAGGACATAGCCGATGATGTTCCCATCGTTGTCGTATTCGGTACTGGTGGCTTGTTCGAGCACAGCCGCCACTTGCTCAGCGGGCCAGCCAAGAGTCCTGGCAAGCGTAGTTCGCGAAATCGGGCGTCCCTTGGCAAGTTCACCCAGTAGCGCGACCAAGAACTCCGCAAAACCTTTGGGCCGGTTGGTCGGGGTGAGACGTTCGGCGATCTCGGTAATGTAGCGGGCAAATTTCATGGTGCTCTCCATTCATCCAGCGCAGCAGGACAATTGCTTTACGTCCTTGGTGAAAGTCTGCGCCGCGAGCTTCAGGCCCTCGACCATGGTTAGGTAGGGGAACAACTGGTCGGCCAGCTCCTGCACGGTCATGCGGTTGCGAATAGCCAGCACCGCCGTCTGAATCAGCTCGCCCGCTTCCGGGGCCACCGCCTGCACGCCGAGCAACCGACCAGAACCCGCTTCGGCGACCAGCTTGATGAACCCTCGCGTGTCGAAGTTGGCCAGCGCACGCGGCACGTTGTCCAGGCTCAGCGTGCGACTGTCGGTTTCGAGGCCTGCGCGCTGTGCTTCCGCTTCGCTGTAACCGACGGTGGCCACCTGCGGATCGGTGAACACCACCGCCGGCATGGCATCGAGATTAAGCGTAGCTTCGCCGCCGGTCATGTTGATCGCCGCACGGGTGCCAGCCGCCGCCGCGACGTAGACGAACTGCGGCTGGTTGGTGCAGTCGCCGGCTGCATAGATATCCACTGCGCTACTGCGCATGCCCTGATCGATCTGAATGGCGCCGCGTTCATCCAACAGTACACCCGCCGCTTCCAGGTTCAGGCTTTGGGTGTTGGGCGTGCGGCCGGTGGCGACGAACAGTTGGTCGGCGCGCAGTTCACCGTGGTTGGTGGTCAGTACGAATTCGCCGTTGGCGTGGGTCACCTGACTGGCTTGTGTCTGCTCAAGCACGTCGATGCCCTCCATGCGGAAGGCCGCGGTCAGCGCCTCGCCGATGGCCGGATCTTCGCGGAAGAACAGCGAGTTGCGCGCCAGGATGGTGACGCGGCTACCCAGCCGGGCAAAGGCTTGCGCCAGCTCCAAGGCCACCACGGATGAGCCGATCACGGCGAGCCGTTGCGGAATACTGGCGCTGGCCAGTGCCTCCTCCGAGGTCCAATAGGGGGTGTCTTGCAGCCCGCGAATCGGCGGCACGGCCGCACCGGCGCCGGTAGCGATCAGGCAGCGGTCGAACGCGACTTCGCGCCCGCCCCCCTCGACCAGTTCGACGCTGAGCGTGTGGCCGTCCTGGAAGCGAGCGGTGCCACGCAGCACGGTGATGGCTGGTGTGCTCTCCAGAATGCCTTCGTACTTGGCGTGACGCAGTTCGTCGACAAGGCCTTGCTGTTGCGCGAGCAGCCGCTCGCGCAGGACGGTCGGCGGCGTGGCGGGCATTCCGTCATCGAACGGACTCTCGCGGCGCAAATGAGCCACATGCGCGGCGCGAATCATGATTTTCGACGGCACGCAGCCGACGTTGACGCAAGTGCCGCCGATGGTGCCGCGCTCGATCAGAGTGACGCGGGCGCCGGCTTCCACCGCCTTCAAGGCGGCCGCCATTGCCGCACCGCCGCTGCCTATGACTGCAATGTGTAGCGCGTCGCCGTTTTTGCCGACCTCGGTGTCGCTGCGCAACCAGCCCAGCGCCTTATCGAGCTGGCCGGGGCGCGGTTGTAGCGAGGCGACTTCGAACGACGCTTGATACCCAAGGGCCTCGACGGCGGCTTGCATTTGTTCACGGCTGACAGCCGCGTCGGCCGTCATTTCGGCCTTCCCACCGGCGTAGGAGACGTCCGCCCGGTGCACGCCGGAGATTCCCTCCAGAGCATCTCTGACGCGGTCGGCACAGGAGGCGCAGGTCATACCGTGGATTCGCAGTGTGGTCATAGCGTTTACTTCCTCAAATGGGTCTCTTTGCGGCATTACTGTTTTGGCTGCGGTGTTTTTGATGCGGGCTTATGGCTGGCGGAGCGGTTGGCTGCTCTATATCGGTCTGGCCCTCATGCTTGGGGGCTCGATCTGGGATCTCGTGTCGCCCGCCCACCCCCGCTCCGCCAGCCATAAGCCCGCATCAAAAACACCGCAGCCAAGACCAGGACAGGGCCTATCAGGCCGAGTGCAGTTCGCTGCCACTGCCGATGTTTGAGCCAGCCAAGGGAATTGACGAGCAGCGCCAGGGCCGCAAACAAGGGCAGTAGCGTGGTGATGAACAGGCCTTCCCACTGGCTCAAAAAGCCCAGACCGATTGCGGCGCCTAAGCTAGCCAGAGCAGGAAAACACGCGGCGCAGCCTAGGGCTGAAACCAGCACACCGACGGAACTGGCTTTGTCACCGATCCGCGTGAACAGATTGAGAGGATTTCTCATTGGTATTTCCTCCTATTGCTTGATGGTAGATGGATAGCCGGCATCCTCGGTCGCCTTGGTCAGGGCCTCGGAGTTGGTCTTGGCATCGTCGAAGGTCACGATGGCTTCGCGTTTCTCGAAACTCACCTCGGTCTTGGTCACGCCCTCGACCTGGGTCAGCGCTTTCTTGACCGTGATCGGACAGGCGGCGCAGGTCATGCCCGGTACCGACAGGGTGACGGTTTGGATGGCGGCCCACACCGGGGAAACCACGGCAATGAGCGCGAGAGCGGCAAACAGCTTTTTCATGGGAGACTCCTGCCTGATCAGTAAAACAACGGGAGGATGTAGGGGAAACCGAGCGCGACCAGCACGAGTGCCATCACGAGCCAGAAAATGAACTTGTAGGTAGTTCGTACCTGCGGAATTGCGCAGGTCTCACCGGGTTTGCAGGCTTGAGCCGGGCGGAAAATGCGCCGGTAAGCGAAGAACAGCGCCAACAATGCCGCGCCGATGAAAAACGGGCGGTAGGGCTCCAGAACGGTGAGATTACCGATCCAGGCGCCGCTGAAGCCCAGGGCAATTAGCACCAGCGGGCCCAGGCAGCAGGTGGACGCAAGGATCGCCGCCAGACCTCCAGCGAGGAGTGCACCACGGCCCTTTTGTGATTCAGACATGGGTTCAACCTTTCGAATGTTTGATCGATGGGTTAAGGTTATTTCCGTAGTCAGGTACGGAGTCAAGCGGTATGAAAAACACTGCGGAAAGCCTGACCATTGGCGTCTTTGCCAAGGCAGCCGGGGTTAACGTGGAAACCATTCGGTTCTATCAACGCAAAGGGCTGTTGCCCGAACCGGACAAGCCCTACGGCAGCATTCGTCGCTACGGCGAGGCGGATATTGCACGGGTGAAATTCGTGAAGTCCGCACAACGGCTGGGCTTCAGCCTCGATGAAGTGGCCGGACTGTTGCGGCTCGATGACGGTACGCACTGCAATGATGCGCGTGTGCACGCCGAGCAGAAGCTCGAAGACGTGCGGGGGAAACTTGCGGATCTGCGGCGGATCGAGTTGGTCCTGGCGCAGTTGGTTGATGACTGTTGCGCGAGCCACGGGACGGTTAGCTGCCCGCTGATCGATTCGCTGCATGGAATAGATAGCCACGAAAACTTCGCGCCTTAGCCTACGATTTCCCGTTTCATTGCCCCCCTGTTTGTCGGCTTGAACAGGAAAAGAGCGGCGCTCAATGAGCCCCGTTGACTGGCCAAACCTACGGTCTGCTTTTAGCCACGCTCTTACCCTACAGAGCCGAGAGTCCTGATCACTTCGAATGCAAATGATTGGTCAGTTGCAACGCAAATGGGTGGTCAAGTGGGGTGCAATTTCGCAGTTTTTGAGTGTGAGCGCGTCAATCAGCGGTTAAAGGGGATTAAGGTCTGAGATGCAAGGCGGTGTAGTTCGGACGCTTACGGTTGAAGAGTCTTGTGTTCTAGCAGGCCGATCTCTTCATGGAGCAGTTCCATGAGTTGGCGCATGACGGCATCGTCGGGGAAGTCTGGAGCGAAGTGCATGTTAGGGATCCGACTGGTAGGAAGGGTACGGCTGTACGGTTGGCAAGTTTAGGGCGAAATCGTTTCTCAAAAAGAAGAAAAGTCTCACGTCATGCTCGGAATCGTCTGGTGAGCATTGCCCCGCTTACTCGGTAAGGTTTGCCGCGCCGCTTGATTGAGTTGGCGCTGACCGAGCAAGGACGAAGCATGGCGAAAGGAAAAGGCGATATTCCCCAAGTCTGGGAGTACCGAGGTGGTGACTGGCGCCACAGAGTCCTGCGGGATATGACCCCGGACGAGCTGGCAAAACGAGACGCCGATTATAAAGCCCATGAGGACATGCTCGCTCGGCAAGAGGCGTACATGACCCAACGGCTGAGCCAGATACATCAGAAGGAAGCCCCGCGCATCAAGGGCTGTGTGTTCGCCAAGTCCTGCGAACTGCCCGATGCAATCATCGATTATCACAATCCAACCGGTTACATCCCGACGGAACTGCTGAGCGCTTATGGCGCCTTCACGTTGTTGGGCGGCCGTGAGGTTGACGCGTCAGGCTGTGTACCGCTGAAGACGATCAGCGGAGCATTACCCGCAAGTGTTGGCACGCTGGCACTGGGTGGAACCGCCTTGGCCTCCCTTGGCGCCGGCGCGGCGATCACGGCGCCGGTAGCGGCGGGCGCACTGGTGGGATTGGTGGGGCTGCTGATGCCCTCGAACCTGGGCGATGGCTCGCTGTACACCGAAGAGCAACTAAGGACCCTTGAACAAGCGCGCAGCCGGGTTCGCCTACATGTCGAAACCCAGCCCGACGGGACGCTTAAAGGTTACGGCTACAACACCCAGTCAAGACGCGACTGGGAGATGATCCCGGTGGTGACATTCCAGGCCCGCGGCGAGCAGCAAGTGGCAGACTTCGGCGACGGGGTCGAGTTGATCTGGACGCCGGCAGTGGACCCTTCCGCGACGTTGGGCATTCCAGCGTTGGAGGCTGCGCCACAGGCGCCGCGCATCTGGATCTTCCCGCCGACACCCATGGCGGACAGCATTATCGTCAACCCGATTTATCCGCCGGAGTACAAGGATTTCATTCTTGTGTTTCCGGTGGGGGCTGGGGTTTCGCCGTTATACATAGTTTTGAATGGTCGGCGCAAAGGGTTGCCGGAGGCTACGCATGATTATCATCAAGCCCCCAAAACAAACGAAATTATCGGATTCGGCGATTTGATCGAAGTTAAATCGAAAACGCCGCGTCAAGGTGGTGGGGGGTTACGGGAGCGATGGACTGATGCTAAAAGCAGGAGAATTTACGAGTGGGATTCAAGGCACGCTGAGCTAGAGGTATACCGTGCAAGCGACGGTAGCCATTTAGGATCTTTTGATCACCTTACGGGTGAGCAAAAAAAAGCGCCAAGTACGAAGCGTAACATTAAGAAATTTTTATGAGGGTGCTATGGGCTTAAAAATAAGGTTGAGGTGGTTTGATAAGACGTCCGAGATATTGGTGGG
>NZ_JAOSHO010000225.1 GCF_025917275.1 Pseudomonas agronomica
GGACTCATTTCAATGCCTTGGATGAAGGGTGCTGCTGGGAAAAGGGGCTTTTTTCCCGGATGTCCATCAGGCGTATCGATCATGCGTGCGACTGCCCTTTGCCTGCTCTTTTGCTTTGCCTGCGCGACCGAGGCCGCACAGATGCCCGTCGCCGCCCTGCCTGGCGGCATGCTGGTCTACAAACCCGTGCAAAGCGTGCGCGAGCGCAAGTTCAGCGACATCATCGAACAGAAAACCGATTTCAGTTGCGGCGCCGCCGCGCTGGCCACTGTCTTGCGCCAGGCCTATTGGCTTGACGTCGACGAAGAGCACGTCATCAAGGGCATGCTGGTCAACGCCGACCAGGACCTGGTTCGCACCCAGGGCTTTTCCATGCTGGACATGAAGCGCTACGTCGAAACCATCGGCATGCGCGCCCGTGGCTATCGGATACCGCCGGAAAAACTCGAAGCGGTGACGATCCCGGTCGTGGTCCTGATGGAAATCCGCGGCTACAAGCATTTTGTGGTCTTGCAGCGGGCCGACAGGCAATGGGTCTACATCGCCGACCCGGTGCTCGGGCACAAGCGCTACGCCCATGACGAGTTCGCCAAAGGCTGGAACGGCATCGTCTTTGCCATCGTCGGCCCCGGCTACGACAAGACCAACGCCTTGCGCAGCCCGCCGCAACCGCTGACGGCACGTAACAAACTGGACGGGTTCAACCCGGTCAAGGACGCGGAATTGATGGATTTCGGCTTCATCCAGAGCGACTTTTTCTAATCGCCGAACAACTGCCAATAAAAATACAAAAGGAGCAGGATGCTCCGGGAGCAACACATGAAACGCTCATACTGGCTCACGCTGGCCTGCCTGGCCGCAACGACGTCGGGTCTCGCCCACGCCGGTTTCAAACCCATCGAAGTCAAGGACCAGGAGCTCGCCGAGCTGCGCGGTCGCTACGTCATGCCCGGAAGGGTCATCAGCTTTGGCATCGTCATGAGCAGCACCTGGCGCAACGCCAGTGGAGACGTGATCGGTGCGTCCAGCTCCATGCAGATCCAGGCCTCAACGGTCAAACCGCAATTCTACGTCTCGACCATCAAGCAAACCGGTAACGGCAGCACCCCGGAACAGGGCAGCGGCACGATTACCGGCGGCGCCGGCCTTGGTTCAGGCCAGGGCGTGACCCAGAGCGTGCGCGCTGCGGGCGACGGCAACAGCGCCTACAACAACGTCAGCATCAATGTGAAGGAAAGCAGCCAGGCACCTGCCCTGGCGCCATCCCAAGGCCAATTGCTGACCAAGGGCCAGACCATCAGCGGCAGCAACGCCGCCGGCAGCGTCGCGGTCACCGCCACCGGCAGCGGCGTGCAAATGGCGATCCAGGCCAGCCACAACCAGGGCAGCACCCTGCAACAGGTAGCCCAGGGTGGCTTGTTGCAGAACACCCGCCTGCTGGGCAACAGCAACCTGGTCAACAACATGACCCAGCTCAACGTGGTGCTGAACAACAACGGCCCCAGCGCTGGGGCCTTGGACTGCAACCTGACGCAACTGCGCGGTCTTCGAAATCTCGGATATTGATCTACGCTGATCTCCGATCATTGGGCATATAGGGACGGCATATTTCATGTATCGATCCGTATCGTTGCGCGCTGTGATGTGTTTAAGCACGTTGTTCCCGGCGACCTTGCTGCAAGCAGCACCGGATGCCGACATCGAGGCCCTGAAGCAGGAACTTCTCGAGCTCAAGCAACGTTACGAGGTCCAGCAAAAAGCCTTGGCGGTACTCGAACAGCGAGTCCGCCAGGTCGAAGATCAACCCGCCGCCCCGCCACCCAAACGCCTGGCCAAATCGCCGGCCGACCTGAAAGGCAACCAGGGCGTGGGCGGCAGTGGTGCGACAACGGCGGGAGGCAGCGGTTACGGGCAATCCCTGGCCGACGATTCGCAACCGGCGCAAAGCGTTTCCAACCTGTATGACGAGGCCAGCGGCTTTTTCGGTGGCGGCAGATTCAGCTTCGAAACCGGCGTGACCTATTCGCGCTACGATACGCGGCAACTGATCCTCAACGGTTTCCTGGCCCTGGATTCGATTTTCCTCGGCAACATCAACCTGGATCGGATAAAGGCCGACACCTGGACCCTGGATCTCACCGGTCGCTACAACTTCGACAATCGCTGGCAGTTCGACCTCAACGTGCCAGTGGTCTATCGCGAATCAACCTATCAGTCCGGCGGCGCCAACCAAGGCGCGGCCGGGGTCACCAGCGAAGAAACCGTGACCCGCGACCCAACCATCGGCGACGTCAATTTCGGCATCGCCTATAAGTTCATGGACGAATCGGTCAGCAGCCCGGACGCTGTCGTGACCCTGCGCGTCAAGGCGCCCACCGGCAAGGATCCGTTCGGCATCAAGCTGCGCCAATCCCAGGCCAACACCAACCTGTTCGTGCCGGAAGACCTGCCCACTGGCAACGGCGTCTGGTCGATCACGCCGGGGATTTCGCTGGTCAAGACCTACGATCCGGCGGTGCTGTTCGGCAGCCTGTCCTACACCCACAACTTCGAAGAGTCGTTTGACGACATCAGCTCCACGGTCAATCAGAAAGTGCCGGGCAAGGTGCAGATCGGCGACAGTTTCCAGGTCGGCGGGGGTATTGCCTTTGCCTTGAACGAAAAGATGAGCATGGCGTTCTCGGTGTCCGATCTGGTCCAGCGCAAAAGCAAGCTCAAGCAGAACGGCGGGGATTGGGAATCAGTGGTCTCCAGCGACGCCAATGCCGGCTACTTCAACATCGGCATGACGCTGGCTGCCAGCGACAACCTGACCATCGTGCCCAACCTGTCCATCGGGCTGACGGACGATGCGCCGGATTTCACCTTCAGCCTGAAATTCCCGTATTACTTCTGAGGAAGACCGACCATTCAAGTCATACACTGTGGGAGCGAGCCTGCTCGCGAAAGCGGTCTGTCAGCCACCACTATGGGACTGATAGACCGCTTTCGCGAGCAGGCTCGCTC
Organism: Pseudomonas agronomica; assembly: GCF_025917275.1. Classification (GTDB taxonomy): domain Bacteria; phylum Pseudomonadota; class Gammaproteobacteria; order Pseudomonadales; family Pseudomonadaceae; genus Aquipseudomonas; species Aquipseudomonas agronomica. Next base: position 3,007 of record NZ_JAOSHO010000225.1, read on the forward strand.
CCACCTTAATGTTGTTGCGCAGGTGATTCAGCGAATCTGATGCTTGTGCAACAACCGATAGAACGTCGGCCGCGACACGCCCAGCACCCGGGCGGCGACACTCAGGTTGTCGCTGTGGCGGTTGAGTACATCACTCAACGCCTGGCGCTCGGCGCGGGTCTTGTAGTCTTCCAGGGTGCCCATCGGTGCGGCGACGCCCTGGTGGCTCGCCAGGCCAAGATCCCGGGCTTCGATCTGCCGCCCCTCCGCCAGCACCAGGCCGCGACGGACTCGGTTGGCCAGTTCGCGGACATTACCGGGCCAGTCATGCATCCCCATCGCCACCAAGGCGTCTTCGCTGAAGCTGCGCGGCCGCCGACCGGTTTCATGGCTATAGAAATGCGCGAAGTGACTGGCCAGCATCGACAAGTCCCCGTGGCGCTCTCGCAATGGTGCCATCACCACCTGCAAGACGTTCAAGCGGTAGTAAAGGTCTTCGCGAAAACGCTTGTGTTCGATCGCCGCTTCCAAGTCCACGTGGGTCGCCGCAAGCACTCGCACATCCACCGCAATCGGCTGGCTGCCGCCCACCCGCTCGATGTGTTTTTCCTGGAGGAACCGCAGCAGGTTAGCCTGCAACTCCAGCGGCAGGTCGCCGATTTCGTCCAGGAACAACGTGCCGCCGTGGGCCGCTTCGATCCGTCCGATCTTGCGTTGGTGGGCGCCGGTAAAGGCCCCTTTCTCATGGCCGAAGAGCTCGGACTGGATCAGATGCTCGGGGATCGCGCCGCAATTGATCGCGATAAACGGCTTGTTGCGCCGGTGCGATTGGCAATGCAGGGTGCGCGCCACCAATTCCTTGCCGGTACCGCTCTCACCACGAATCAGCACCGGTGACTCGGCGGGAGCCAGTTTGCTCAACAGTTTGCGCAGCTCGCGAATCGGTTTGCTGTCACCCAGCAGTTCATGCTCCGGCTGGTCGATATGAACCGAGCCCTGCCCCCTCAGCCGCGCCATGCCAAAGGCTCGGCCCAACGTCACCTGGACCCGGGAAACATCGAAGGGCAACGTGTGGAAGTCAAAAAACCATTCACAGACGAAATCGCCGACGTTTTTCAGGCGCAGCACTTCCTGGTTCAGCACGGCGATCCATTCCGCGCCGCTGCGGCTGATCAATTCCTTGACCGCTTCGGGGCGCTCCAGATGAAACGGCTGCAAGCGCAAGAGGCCAACGTCGCAGCTTCGGTCGCTCGCGTGCTCCAGGGAACAACTGTCGACATTCCAGCCGATGGCACGCAGCCCCGGCATCAGGCGATGACAATCATCGCAAGGATCGACCACGAGCAAACGACGCAACGCACTGGCTTCGATCATGACTGATCCTTGGCGCCAAAAATAAGGAAATATGATTAGAAACAGGCGTTTGGCGAACCTGCATGTAACAGTAGCAAGAAGTTGACACTTGCTTGTATCGATTAGTTATCGAGACGGGCATGAAGCGGTTATAAGCGAGCGTTTCGTTAGTTCATGGCACCTGTCATCTTTCACCACCCTTTCAAACAAAAGGGCAAAAGCCTGGTCTGAAAGAAAATCGAAATTTATTCATCAATTGTGTGACCTGCTCCCGGGTTCGGGACATCAGTACAAGTAACCCGCCGCACGGTAAGCCCAACCGACGGCACATCATTTGATTGGGCACCCTTGAGAGATAACGCCATGAACGCCCCGCTCCGTATCAACGAAGCTCTTTTGATTGCCGACCGCGCATTCCGTCCTTTCCAATGCGTGGCCTGGGCCCCACAAGACGGTAACGGCGAACTTAGCCTGACCGTCATCGACCGCACCAATACGCATATTGGCCGGACTCAGATCCCCAGCAGCGCTTATACCGATCCTGCTCAACTGGCCGACCTGTTGAAACAGGCCCGTGCCGAATTGAGCCAGGAAGGCTACAAACTGCAATCCTGGTCCATGCCTGAATAATGCCCTGACAAGCCGGTTGTTTATTTGCCGGCTTGGCATTGGATTGCAAAGCCATTGTTTAGGCACGAATAGTCTTCGTGCCTGCAGGACCTGACAGTTGTGCACTGTCTGTTTCAAGGATTGAATATTGCTCTCATGCAAACACCGCCTCTTTATCCAGGCCGGTCGATGCGCAAGGAGAGCCACGCATGCCCGTTCAATCCGCATTTGCACTCCCGATACCCCGGGCTCAGGCCGGGCACCTCGATACAGGCTTTGCCGACGGCGGTAAAGCCTGGGTTCGTTTTCCAGGGAACACCTCGACGCTCACCACCGGATTGGCCGTTGACCATGCTGGCCGAATTCTAATGGCCACGCGAGTGATGACAGCCCAAGGAAGTCGCTTCGGTCTTGCCCGGCTTACCGCGAACGGCATGATCGACAGGGACTTTGGCATCAACGGCTACGTGGTCGACTCGTTCGAATCGGGTTGCGAAGCCACCGCGGGCAAGGTCACCGAACTGCCCGACGGTAATATCCTGTTATCCGGCCTGCATTACGAAAGCGCCGACAATACCCTCCCTGCCCTGGCGCTGTTCGATCCCAACGGTCATGCCGTCCATGGTTTTGGCGATGCCGGGCGACAAGTCGTGCGACTTTGCGGCAATCTTTCCCAGGGCATGCGCGATCCCTGGCTACCGCCCGGCGTGCCTGGGGTCGAAGCCTGTGACATGCGCGTACAGGCCGATGGCAGGATATTCATCCTGGCCAACCATCACTTCCAGACGTCCGATCACGTTGGCGTGTTGATTCGATTGTTGCCGGACGGCTCACTGGATGACTCGTTCAACCATCGTGGTTTCGTGATGGTTCGGCGGCTGCTGAAAAACAGCTGGCTGAGCTGCCTGGCCCTGCAGGCCGACGGCAACATCGTCGTAGGCGGTGCCATCGATTGGCCCCAGCGCGGCCTGATGGCTCGCTATGACGCCGGCGGCCAACTCGACGAGCGCTTCGGCGACGGCGGTTTCCTGTCCTTCACGGCCCAGGGACGCAGCGTGATGGTCAGCCAGGTCGTTCAAGACACCAACGGCGACTTGCATGCTTTTGGCGGCAGTCGCGACCCCATGCATTGTCTGTCGGCGTGCATTCCCAAGGACGGCCAACCGACGCCGGACAACCACGACGGCCAATGCCGTCTCCTGGCAATCGGCAATCATGCCAGCCAGTGGACAGCCGCCCAGATGCAAGCGGATGGAAAAATCGTGACGGCTGGCGCAACCATCGGCGGCATCGAGGCCGATTTCATCCTGGCTCGACACCTGCCGGACGGCAATCTGGATCCGGCGTTCGGCCAGGGCCAGGGTTGGCTGCGCACTCGACTGGGCTACAGCCTCGATACCGCGACAGCCGTGGCCGTGCAGGCCGACGGAAAAATACTGGTGGGAGGGCATTCGTTACAGGGCACCTCAAGAGCCGTGTTGACGCGGTACAGCGCCTGATTTCCGATCCTTTCGGCCAGCGGTAACAAGTCCTACGCTTGATATTCCTCATGGCTTACGGCAAGTTGCGCGCTTCTAATTAAAAGGAGCAGCCAATGTCCGGTCAAATGGCTCAAGCTTTTGCGCACAACTTCCTGGGGCAATCTCCGCGCTGGTACAAAGCGTGCGTCATCATTTTCCTGATTCTCAATGCGTTGGCGTTCTTTACGCTGGGCCCTGTCGTGGCCGGTTGGATGCTGGTCCTGGAATTCATTTTCACGCTGGCCATGGCCTTGAAATGCTACCCGCTGATGCCTGGCGGGCTGTTGGTCCTGCAAGCCGTGGCGCTGGGCATGACCACGCCAAAAGCGCTGTACGACGAACTGGTCCACAACTTCCCGGTCATCCTGTTGTTGATGTTCATGGTGGCGGGCATCTACTTCATGAAGGATTTGCTGCTGTTCCTGTTCTCTCGCCTGCTGTTGGGCGTGCGTTCGAAGGCAGTATTGGCCTTGATGTTCTGCTTCCTCTCGGCATTCCTGTCGGCATTCCTCGATGCGCTGACGGTGACGGCGGTGATTATCAGCGCCGCAGTGGGTTTCTATGCGGTGTACCACCGCGTAGCCTCAGGCAATGACCCGCGCCAGGACAGCAGTGTCGATGAAGACCATGACCTGCCGTCATTGCACCATCAGGATCTGGAACAGTTCCGCGCCTTCCTGCGCAGCCTGCTGATGCACGGCGCCGTGGGCACTGCGCTGGGCGGTGTCTGCACCCTGGTCGGCGAACCACAGAATCTGCTGATCGGCCATGAAATGGGCTGGCACTTCGTCGACTTCTTCATCAAGGTCGCGCCAGTGTCGCTGCCCGTGCTCGTTGCCGGGCTGGTGACCTGCGTGGCGCTGGAGAAACTGCGCTGGTTCGGCTACGGCACGCTGCTGCCAGATAATGTCCGGGCGGTATTGGCCGATTATGCCGAGCAAGACAATCGTGAGCGCACCGCACGCCAGCGTGCTGCCCTCATCGTCCAGGGTATCGCCGCGCTGATCCTGATCGTGGCCCTGGCCCTGCACCTGGCCGAAGTCGGCCTGATCGGCCTGACAGTGATCGTGCTGATCACCGCATTCACCGGTATCACCGACGAGCACCGGCTCGGTAGCGCGTTCAAGGACGCCATGCCCTTTACCGCGTTGCTGGTGGTGTTCTTCGCGGTGGTCGCGGTCATTCACGACCAACACCTGTTCTCGCCGCTGATCCAATGGGTATTGGCCCTGCCTGCCGACCAGCAACCTGGCATGCTGTTCATCGCCAACGGCCTGTTGTCGGCCATCAGCGATAACGTCTTCGTCGCGACGATCTATATCACCGAAGTGAAGCAAGCCTTTGTCGCCGGCAACATGAGCCAAGAACACTTCGAGACCCTGGCGGTCGCCATCAACACCGGCACCAACCTGCCCAGCGTTGCCACGCCCAACGGCCAGGCGGCGTTCCTGTTCCTGCTGACGTCGGCGATTGCCCCGCTGGTTCGCCTGTCCTATGGCCGCATGGTCTGGATGGCGCTGCCTTATACCGTGGTGATGGGTGGCCTGGGCTGGTATGCGGTGACTTACTGGCTTTAACGCAACTATTGGGTGATGG
>NZ_JAOSHO010000226.1 GCF_025917275.1 Pseudomonas agronomica
CGGGGCACAGCAAGGTCTTTCAAAGCGCCGGGAACTCATCCAGATAACACACCGGCGAGTTCCCCTCCGCCCGCTTCTCCACCTCATCCTCCAGCCACTGCGCCAACACCACCGCATTGTTCTCAACCGTCGACCTGGCCGAATACACCAAGGTAAGCGTCCCACCCCGTGCGATGTCCACCAACTTCCACCAATGCTCCGGCCGACCAGCCAGCTCCCTCTGATAGGCCGCCCTGAACTCGGCAAACGAAACCTCCCCCGCCTTGAACGCCTTGCGCAATTCATGGGAAGGGCCCACCTCCGGCAGCCACTCGGCAATCGCCAACGCATCCTTCGGACAATTACGTGGCCACAAGCGATCGACCAGCACCCGCATGCCATCCCCGGCGCTGGCTGTTTCATAGGCGCGTTTGCATTGGATCATCGGGGCCTGCCTGTGGAAATTGGACCGACTCAGCATAGGTCGCCCACGACGAGGCGACCAGCAAGCCACCCCATCGTAAAAATTTTTTCATCCCATCCTGTCAATCAAAAGCCCTGGGCGCTCAAACAAAAGTGCGCTCGGCAGAACGCCGACATGATGGCGCGGAGCACTGTGGGATTTTGCGAGCGCAATCCGTCCGGATGCGTTTTTCCATTTGATTTGTCGACAGCGAACCGCCTGGTCGTCATGGCGCGACCCGCCGCATTAAGGATGAGTGAACAAAAATGAATAGAGCTTACCGAGTCGTCTGGAATGCCGTGATGGGTGCGTGGCAGGTGGCATCCGAGTTGGTCAAAAGCCAAGGCAAAGATAAAAGCCGTAAAACATTGAGCCTCGTCATCGGCGTGGGCGGCGGCGTGTTTGCTTCGGTCGCCATGGCGGGGGCGTTGCCGTCCGGCGGTAACATCGTGGCGGGTAGCGGCAGCATCCAGCAGAACGGCACAGGCATGACCATTCACCAGGGCAGCGATAAGCTCGGGATTGACTGGCAGAGCTTTTCCATCGGCAAAGGCAACACCGTCCAGTTCGTTCAGCCTGGCGCGAATTCCATCGCTTTGAACCGCGTCCTGGGCTCGGATGTGTCGGTGATCCAGGGCGCGCTGAAAGCCAATGGCCAAGTGTTTCTGGTCAACCCCAACGGTGTGCTGTTCACCCCCGGCGCGCAGGTTGACGTCGGCGGCCTGGTGGCTTCCACGCTCAATTTATCCACAGAAGATTTCCTTGCCGGCAACTACCGTTTCAGCGGTGACAGCGCCGCATCGGTGGTCAACCAAGGCAACATCAATGCAGCGCAAGGCGGCACCATTGCGCTGATCGCCGCAAAAATCGTCAACGAAGGCAGCATCACCGCGCAAAAGGGCAATGTGCTGCTGGGCGCCGGCAGCGTCGTGACGCTCGACTTGGGCGGGCCGGTACAGTTGGAAGTCAAAGAGGGCGCGCTTCAAGCGTTGATCGAAAACGGCGGTGCCATTCGTGCCGATGCCGGGAAAATCCTGCTGACCGCCCGTGCGGCGGAAACCCTGGCGAGCACGGTCATCAACAACACCGGTTTGATCGAAGCCCGTTCGCTGGATGTCGGTGAAAACGGAGTGGTCACGTTGATGGGCGACCGGGGCGATGTGCAAGTCGCCGGGCGTATCGATGTGTCCTCCGACACCGCCAAGGGCGGCAAGATCGTCGTGACCGGCGAGCGCGTGGCCATCAAGGCCGGTGCTGAGCTCGACGCCACCGGCGCCAAGGGCGGCGGTGAGATTTATGTAGGCGGTAGCTGGCAGGGCAAGGACCCGGCGATCAAGCAAGCCAGCCAGACCACTATCGCCGCCGGTGCGGTGCTCGATGCATCGGCGACCGATAACGGCAAGGGCGGCACCGTGGTGGCCTGGTCCGATGTGAAGAAGCCGGGAAGCGTCACGCGGGTGGACGGCACCCTCAAAGCCACCGGCGGCGCCAAGGGCGGCGACGGCGGCAAGATCGAGACCAGCGGCGCCAAGCTGGCGGTGAGCAAGGCCGCCGATGCCTCGGCTAAAAAAGGCAAGGGCGGCTTGTGGTTGCTCGACCCGGACAGCGTCACGGTGGCGGCGGGCGACGGCGGCTTGACCGGCGGTGCCAACGGGACAGACGCCACGGTTGGCTTCAACGCGATCAATACGGCCCTGGCCGGCGGCACCGATGTCGCGATCAAGGCCGACAACAGCATCCACTGGAACGGCGACTACACCCCGACGGGCATCAGCGGCGACCGGACGCTGACCTTGCAGTCCGGGCACGACGACGTCGGAACGGGCCGCTACGTCTTCGGCAATATTTTCCTCAACGGTGACATCGACGCCAGCGGCGCAGGCAACGGCAACAGCCTGGCGTTGATCTTCAACGGCAAGATGACGCTCAACACCGACGTCAGTCTGAAGAGCAACGGCGGCAATATCGTCTTTGCTGGCGTGGTGGATTCCGATGCGGTGGCCAACAACCGCGAACTGCGCGTGGACGCAGGTTCGGGCTCGATCATTTTCAGCGACATGGTCGGCGGTAACAGCGCCCTGGGCGCCCTGTACGCGACGACCACTGGCGCCGGCAAAACCTTCATCAACGGTGCAAAAGTCTTCACCAGCGGCGTGCAGGTCTACAACGGCGCCGTTGAGATGGGCACCTCGCAGTTCCTGAACGCCGACTTCGAAAATGGCCTGGTCGGCTGGAAGACCTCCATCGACCAGTTCTTCGCCGGCGTCACCGTCGTCGATGGCGTGGTGTCGCCGAATGATCCGACGTTGCCGACCACCTCGCCAACCAACGGCAGTGCACCGAGCGTTTCGCCTGGCGACCAGGGCGACATGGACTACAAACCGCTCACGCCGGTCGCTGCTGCCGGACAGGGCAAGGACGGCGGCGCTGCGCTGTTGCTGGGTACCGAGAACAACTCCAACTGCCAGAACGCCCCCGCCGGATGCATCATGCGTGGCCCTTCGGTGGTCAGCGAAGGCACGGTTTCCCTGGCGGCAGGGGAGTCGGTCAGTTTCGATTACAAACCGGTCGCGGGCGGCGATACCTATGACGTCTTCGGCTATCTGTTGAACGTCAACACCGGCGAATACCAGATCATCCTGAACGAAACCGGTAACGGCACGGGCGCGGTGAACTGGCAAAGCCATACAGCCACGGCTGACAAGGCCGGCACCTACAAGTTCGTGTTCGTCTCGGGCAGTTTCGACCAGACCGCGGGCAAGCAGGTCGGCGGCTCGCTGTACGTCGACAACATCAAGACCAACACCTCGGGCAGCAAAGGCCTGCAAGGCAGCTCCATCACCTTCAACGGCAGCCTCAACAGCACCGACAACAACCTGGCCATCAAGGCCGACGATATCAACTTCAACGGCGGTGCCGGCAGCGTCACTGGCAATGGCTCGATTGCCCTTGAAACCAACACCCCGAGCAAAAATATCGCCGTGGGTGGCAGCACCGGCGACGCCCCCGGTTCGCTGGAACTGACCGGCACCGACATCAGCGCCTTGGCCGACGGGTTCACCTCTGTGAAGATAGGCGGCGCGGACATGACCGGTGACATCAATATCATCGGAGCGACCCGGATCAACGACGACCTTATCCTCGACGCCGGTGCCGGCAATATCCACATCAATGACCAGTTGACCGTGGCGGACGCACCGGGCACCGGCAACGATGACAGCAAGCCGGCCCCGGTCCTGGCGCTGCAGAGCAATGGCGGCAGGATCGACCAGACCGCCGACGGCGCCATCGTCGCCGATGGCCTGGTGCTGCTGGGTGACGGCGCCACTCATGACCTGGACAACGCCGCCAACGACGTCAACACGATCGCCAGCGACACCGGCACGGTGAGCTTTGCCGATGTCGATGACCTGACCGTCGGCGTCGTGACCATTCCCGGCAGCCAGACCCCGGCGAACCCGCAAGGCGTGCCGGTGACCGGAATGACCCAGACCGGCGACCTGAACCTTGTCGCCGACACGCTCACGGTCGGCCAGGCAGTGCTCACCCAAGGCAACACGAGCCTGACCGCTGACGAAATCGATCTCGCCGCGAGCGTTGCCGGTAGCGGCAGCCTCACTTTGCAGCAGAAGACCCCAGGCCTGGATATCCACGTGGGTGGCAGCGATGACCCGGAGGTGACCGGGCCAAACGATCCGCTGGTGCTGTCCGACGCTGACCTGGCGAATATCCAGGATGGCTTCGACAAGATCGTCATCGGCAACGACAAGACCCGCAACATCACCGTCGACGACGAAGGCGCCACGCTCAAGGACGACCTGGCGTTGGTCGCAAGTGGCGTCCTGGACCTGCTGGGCGACCTGACCCTCAAGGATCCCGAAGGCACCGACGAAGACGGCACCACCGGCAAGGGGCTGACCCTCAGCGTCGATGCGGCCAAAGGCGCGACCCAGGCAACGGGCGCGACCATCACCGCCGACGAACTGGCCCTGCGCGGCGCAGGCGATTTCGACCTGGGCAAGGGGCACGACGTGAGCGTCATCGCCGCCGATGTCGGCAGCTTGAAGTTCGCCGGCAACGTCGACCTGACGGTCGGCGTCGTGGACGGCACCGTGGGGATCACCTCCGACGAGGCGGTCACCCTGAAGACCGATCACGACCTGGCGCTGGTAAAAGGCATCACCATCGAAAATGGCCCACGGGATGACGCCAGCCAGGGTCAAACCCGTGCCGACGACATCATCACCCTGGAAGTGGCGGGTAAAACCACCCAGGCCGGCGACGCCGGGGCCAAGCTCGATGCCAGCGGCCTGGTGCTGCTGGGGGGCGATTACGCGCTGGGCAACACCGGCAACGTGATCGGCGATATCGCCAGCGACGCGGGCAAGGTCCAGTTCAACAACAGCGGCAACCTCAAGGTCGGTACGCTGACCGCGACCCATGTCGACGGCACGCAGACCACCGTCACCGGCGTGAACAACACCGGCGACGTGAGCATCGGCACCCAAGGCAACCTGGCGATCAACGAAGCGCTGGCCACCAGCGGCAACGTGTTCCTCAATGTCGCGGGCAAGACCACCCAGAACGCCAAGGGCAACATCACCGCCGATGGCTTGGCACTCAAGGGCGGCGATTTCGACCTGCGCAACGCCAGCAACTGGGTTGGCGACATCGCCAGCCGGGCGAAGGACGTCAACTTCGTCAACCGCACTGACGTCACCGTCGGCAGGCTGACCGAGACGGCACTGGACGGCACCCAGCTGGATCAGATCGTCGGCATCGGCAACACCGGCAAAGTCCAGGTGGTGACCACCACCGGCAATATCACCTTGACCGAAAACGTCAGCACCACCAGCCGCGCGTCTGATGCGATCGTGCTCAACGCCGGTCAGTCCGCCTCGGCGGGCGTGGCTGCGGGCGGTGACGTGAAGGCCGACGCGGGCGTGACGGTGTCCACCGGCGCCGGTGGCCGGGCGGTGATTTACACCGGCAGCCTCGCCGGCAGCACCGGCGTGGTGGATGTGGTGGGCAGTGGCAGCGGCAACTTCCGCTACAACAGTGACGAGCAACAGAGCAATTTCGGCCGGGCGCTGGGCAACGGCGTGCATGCCGTGTACCGCGAGCAACCGACGCTGGTGGTGTCCACCAACGGTGCGACCACCCAGACCAAACCGTTCGATGGTCGAACCACGTTCAACGGCGGCGGTGTCGCCGGTTTCGACGCCAGCGGCCTGTGGAACGGCGACACCAAGCCGATGCTCGGCAATCCGGTGTATTCGATAGACAGTCCGGACGTGGGCACGCACCAGATCAACATCGGTGGGCTGGCTGACCTCGGTTACCTGATCGTCAGCGACCCGGCCAACGCCAACGTCACCGTGACGCAGTCCTTTGACCTGGAAGCCATCCAGCAGAGCGTCGCCGATGCCACACGCGTCGGCGCCCAGGTGACGTCGCCCCATGCGCCGGAGCTCAATCCTGCCCAGCCGAAACCGACTGACTGGTCCGGCGTCGGGGTCGACGACGGCGGCCTGTTGCTGGTGGACCAAGGCGGCACGTCGGCGAACACCAACGCTGGCAACGGTGCGGGCAATGTTCTGGCGCAAGGCGACAGCGATTCGGCTGCCCAGGCCCAGGACACCGACAGCAAGCGGGAACTGGCCGGCGACGTCTGCGCCGATGGCGGTGTATCCGATGGAGGCGCCTGTGCGGCCTACCCGCCGCAGACCGTGTTCGTCGTGCGCGGCGGTGTGCGCTTGCCAAGCCCAGGTCTGGCCATGCGTCCCTGAATCCCACTTTTCCCTTTGAAGGAGCCCCTTGACCGTGTCCCCCGACGCGGTCACGGGCTCAGGCAACCCGAATTCTTCGAGACTTATTCAATGCATAACAAATTGATGTCCTGCGCCGCCGGTCTGGCGCTGTTGTCCACTGCTCCAGCCTGGGCGGCGACCCTGCCGGCACGCCCGATCCCCGACGCAGGCCGTATCCTGCAAGAGCTGCCGATCCCGCAGCAGGAACTGCCGCAAAGCATTCGCCTGGATGTCGAGGCGCCGCAACCGGTGCAGGAAAAAGTCGGCGGCGCCAAGGTCCAGCTCAACGCCGTCCATTTCACCGACAACACCCGCATCGACGAGGCCAGCCTGCAACGCGTCGTCGCGCCGGCCATCGGTAAGGCCTACGACCTCGACGAACTGCGGGAAATCGCCCGGCAGGTCACGCTTTACTACCGCGAGCACGGTTATCCGTTTGCACGTGCCTACCTGCCGGCACAGCGCATGGCCAACGGCGAGCTGACCATTGCGGTGATCGAAGGGCGTTACGGCAAAGTCACCGCCGTCAACGACGATGCGAAACTGGCTGCCCAGGCGCAACCGTTCCTGGACGACTTGCAGCCGGGCGACGTGATCGAGCGTGATCGCCTGGAGCGCAGCATCCTGGTCCTGTCCGACCTGCCGGGCGTGGCGGTTCGGCCGGTCATCCGTCCGGGTGACGAGCTCGGTACGGGAGACCTCAATGCCCAAGTGAGCAAAACCAAGGCCTTCGAGGGCAAGGCCACGTTGGACAACCATGGCAACCGCTATTCGGGGCGCAACCGCCTGACGGTCCAAGGTGACTGGAACAGCCCGATGATGCTGGGCGACAAGCTCAGCGCCGCAGTGATGGCCACCGACGAAGAACTGTATTTCGGCAGCCTCGGCTACTCGATGCCGTTGGGCACCTCGGGCCTGCGGGGCAACGTGGGTTACGCCCAGAGCTCCTATGACCTGGGCGAGGAATTCGCCGACCTGGGGGCGACCGGTACCGCCGAGGTCAGCAGCATTGGCTTGAGTTATCCGCTCATTCGCAGCAACCAGGCGAACCTCCTGTTGGCCGGGCAGTACCAGCACAAAGAACTTGAAGACAAATACGAAGTGCTCGGCCTGAGCTTTGAAAAAAGCAGCAACTCGGTGCCCATCAGCGTGCAGTTCGACGTACGGGACACCTTGCTCGGCGGCGGCATCACCTACGGCGGCGCGACGCTGACCTACGGTGACCTGAAACTCGATTCGGCCCTGCGCGAGGGCGACCGCCAGACTGCCCAGACCGAAGGCCGGTTCAGTAAAGTCAACGTCGACCTTGCCCGCCTGCAAGCGCTGCCCGCCAACTTCACGCTGTTCGCCCGTTTCCTCGGCCAATGGAGCCAGGACAACCTCGACTCTTCCGAAGACTTCAGCCTCGGCGGCATCGATGGCGTGCGGGCTTATCCCCAAAGCGAAGGTTCGGGCGACGAAGGCATGCTGACCCAGATCGAACTTCGCTACCCGATCGACAAGCTCACCCCTTACCTGTTCTGGGACGCCGGCAAAGTGCGCATCAACCACGACGAGTGGACCGACGAGGAAAACACCCGCAGCATCTCCGGCGGCGGTGTGGGCCTGCGCGCTCAGTACGGGCCGCTTTCGTTCGACACCACGGTGGCCTGGCGTCACTCCGGCGGTGAAGCGCAGAGCGATACCCGTCAGGAAAACCCGCAACTGCTTGCGCAGATTGGTTACCAGTTCTAACCCACGTGGCA